>JAYVCG010000081.1:0-4996 GCA_043750075.1 Acetobacteraceae bacterium
GCTGACGGGCAACTGGGGGCCGGACCTGACGCTGCTGATCAAGGCGGGCATGGATTCGGGGCTGCCGGTGGAATATCACACCATGCTCGCGCATCTGGCGGGCACGCCGACCGCGATCGGGCCCGGTGGCGATGGCCGGGTGCATTCGGTGCTGTCGTTCCATGAAAATGTCGGCGCCGAGAGAGGCGACGCGAAACTCAACGCGCTGGTCGAGACGTTCCGTGCAAAAAATGATTTCGATTTCATCTTCGGTGATCGTTACGCGGCTGTTCAGTTGATCGCCGACGCCATCACCAAAGCCGGATCGACCGACGCGCTGAAGGTGGCACTGGCGATGGAAAATCTGACCATCACCGACATGGCCGGGCAGACGGCGACGATGCGGCCAGAGGATCATCAGTTGCTGATGACCTATTACGGCGCCACTTTCACCAAGGGAACCAAATACGATTCCGAAAAGACTGGCCTTGGCTGGAAAACCGGAACGGTGGTGAAGGCCGCCGATCTGGGTCAGCCCACGACGTGCAAGATGAAACGGCCTACGAACTGAAGTGACATGGCCCCGCCGCCTGATCCGGGGGCGGGGCCAGCGTTTCCCATTGTATCCGGGCGGCGCGATGCGATATCCACCGGCACCCAGACAGGATGCCACCCATGCGCCGCCGTACCTTGCTGACCGCCGCCCTGTGCGCGCCCGCCGTGGCGCGGGCGGAAAAAACCGCGACCTTGCGCTTCATTCCACAGGCGAATTTAACCTCGCTCGATCCGATCTGGACCACGGCGACGGTGACGAACAATCACGGTTATTACGTCTACGACACGCTCTACGCCGCCGCGCAGGACATGGTGCCCAAACCGCAAATGGCGGAAGGGCACGAGGTTTCCGCCGATGGCCGCGTCTGGCGCATCCGGCTGCGTGAGGGGCTGTTTTTCCACGACGGCACCCCCGTCCGCGGCATCGACTGCGCCGCCTCCATCGCCCGCTGGTGCAAACGCGACTCCCTGGGCCAGATCCTCGATACGATCGTGGAAAAATGGGGCGCCCCCGATGACCGGACGATGGAAATCCGCCTGGCGCGGCCGTTCCCGCTGTTGCTCGACGCGCTTGCGAAAGCCGATGCTTCTGTTCCGTATATCATGCCGGAACGCCTGGCCCGCACTGATCCGATGAAGGCGATCACCGAGGTCATCGGATCGGGACCGTACCGTTTCCTGCCGGACGAATATGTTTCGGGCGCGCGTGTCGCCTACGCCAAATTCGATCGTTACGTTCCCCGCGAGGAGCCGCCCGAATGGGCCACCGGCGGCAAAATCGCGTATTTCCCGCGTGTCGAATGGAACGTCATCCCCGATCCCTCCACCGCCGCCGCGGCGATCATCCGCGGCGAGGCAGACTGGTGGGAACGCCCGTTCAACGATCTGCTGCCGGTGATGTTGCGGGATAAAAACGTCACCAGCATGATCGCCGATCCCTCCGGCCGCACCAGCATCCTGCGCTTCAACACGCTGCACGCGCCGTTCGACAAGGTGAAGGTGCGGCGCGCGGTGATGGCGGCGGTGAACCAGGAAGATTACATGCGCGCCGCGGTCGGCGACGACAAGACGTTATGGACCTTCTGCCGTTCGTTGTTCCCCTGCGGCACGCCCTATGCCACCGAGGCGGCCGGCGAAAACCTGATCCGCGGCGATCTCGCCATGGGCAAGAAGCTGCTGGCGGAATCCGGTTACGCGGGCGAGAAAATCGTCATCATCAATCCGACGGATTTCCCGCTGATCGGGCCGCTGGGTCAGGTGTCCGCCGCGCTGCTGACGGACATGGGCATGAAGGTGGACTTGCAAGAGTCCGATTGGGGCACGGTGGTGCAACGCCGCGCCTCACGCGAGTCATCGGACAAGGGCGGATGGGACATCTTCCACACCACGGGCTCGGCGTCGGGGTGGAACAATCCGGCGGTGGCTCAGCCGTTGCGCGGTCAGGGCGCCAAGGGCTGGTTTGGCTGGTGGGAGAGCGCGCGGCTGGAAACGATGGTACGGGAATGGGTGGACGCGCCCGGCACGGCGGAACAAACCCGGATTGCTCAGGCGATCGGGGCGCTGGGGCTGGAGGAGGCGCCCAGTATTCCACTGGGACGGTTCTTCGTCAGAACGGTTTTCCGGAAAAGCATCTCGGGAATGCTGCAAGGGCCGTGTCCGTATCCGTGGAACATAAGGCCGGTTTAGCCGCCTGGTCCGGTTTTTAGCCTGAGGGGAATGGACGGCCATTCATTCCGTACCAGCGCCAGCAGATATCACCACAAAGGCACAAAAGCACAAAGTTCCTGGTGTCTTCGTGTCTTTGTGGTGATATCGTGCTTTGTTTCCCGCGGCGGGATGCTTGCCCGGACGTGTGGTTTTCAATGCGGCCCAGGAAGGGCGATGACGGTGGGACGGTCGGGCAGCGTGGCGCGGGAGATGTCGATGGTGGCGTCGCGCCGCACCTCGATCGCGTGGGTGTCGCGCATCATGTCCAGGAAGCGCGCGAGGTTGGATGCGGTGAAGTAATGCATCGGCAGCACGAGGCGGGGGTGGATTTGCTCGATCACCGCCTTGGCGTCGGCCTGGCCGATGGTGAAGCCGCCATCGACACCGATCATGACGACATCGATCCGGCCAAGCGCGTCGAGATCGGCGGGTTCCAGCAAATGGTGCAGATGTCCGAGATGGGCGATGCACAGACCTGCGCTCTCGAAAATGAAGATCGAGTTGCCGTTGACCTCAGTGCCGCCACCCCAGTCGCGGATGTTCGTGGGCAGATTGGTGACGCGCAGATCGCGCAACGTCACCTCATGCCTGGGTGGTTTCGGACCATCCTGCCAGCCGTGCAGCACGAAGCGGATGCGCGGGTCGGGGTGCATGGTGAAATGCGAGGTATGCGCGTGGTTCATCGTCACGAGATCAGGCGGTGCGTCAGGCGCGAAGACACCGCTGAAATCGGTGACGGCGCGGACAGTGTCCGGGGTTTCGATCAGGAAACTCGCGTGTCCCAGGAAGGTGATGTGGATCGTGGGATCGGTCTTGGCCACGCGCCAGACGGTGGGTTTCCTGGCGGCGACCGGCGTGCAGGCCGCGTCCGCTGGCAACGGCGCCAGCAGCAACAGCAGCACGGCCAGCCAGCGCTTCATTCCGCCGCCTGAGCGATCACGGCCGGCACGCCATCGGAAACGGTGGTACGGTGCAGATCGCGCACTTTCGTTTCGTCGTATTCGCGCGCCCGGTGCATGGTGCAGCGATTGTCCCACATCACGAGGTCGCCCGCCCGCCAGGTGTGGGTGTGGACGAAACGCGGCTGCGTCGCGTGCTCGTTCAGGTCCATCAACAGCAGACGCGCATCGGGTTCCTCCATCCCCTGAATGCGCCCGGCATGGGAGGACAAATACAAGGATTTACGCCCCGACCCAGGATGGGTGCGCACCAGCACCTGAGGCACTGGCGCCATTTTCTCCAGTTCCTCCGGCGCCCAATCGGTGAAGCCGATCTTGCCGCGGGAGAAGATTTGCGTGTGTTCGCAGATCATGCCTTCCACACGGCGCCGCATCGTCTCCGGCAGCGTGTCCCAGGCAGCGCGCATGTCGGCGAACTGGGTCTCGCCGCCCTGGTCTGGCACGATGCGGGCGGACAGCAGGGAAAACCGCGCGGGCACACGTTTAAAACTGGAATCCGAATGCCACAGCCGGTTGCCAAGCGCGTTCAGACGGCGGCGATCGTTTTTCGGCAGGATGCGGTTTTGTTCGTCGAGGTTGGAAATGTCCGCCATGTGGACATCCAGCCGCGGCACGAAATCCTTGCGATACGCACGGACGGTGGTTTCCAGATCGCCGAAATTCCGGCTGAACGCCTGTTGCTGCTCATCAGTGAGGGGCTGATCGTGGAACACCAGAACGCCGAAGGTGTTGATGGCGCCGGACAAGGCGGTGACCGTGTCCTGGTCCAGGCTCTGGCGCGGATCAATGCCGCCGATCTCCGCCACGAAGGACGGGCTCAACGGGGTGACGGTGAGGCTCATGCCACTCTCCTGGTCAGCGCGGCCATGGGCGGGATGGGTTCCAGGGCCGTGGTGCGGTGTAATGCGCGCATGCCGGAACCCGTGACCTCAACCACGAAACGCGGATGCGGCGGGCGAAGGGTCAGAGGCATGGACATCCTCTCGCGCGGATTTCTCAGGCGGGAGGATAGGGGAGGGGACGGGCCGCCGCAATCACCGCTCCAGCACCGCGTTGATCAGCAGCGTCCGCCGTTCCTCCTGGTTACGCTGTCCGTTCCGCGTTTTTTCCCGCGCGGACGGACCCACGATCAAATGAATCCCCAGCACCTGAATCCCCGGCACCGGCGCTCCCGCCCGCGCCGCGCGTGCCTGAGACCGTTCCGCTTCCGCCTCCACCAGCGCGGCCGCGGAGTTATCGACGAACGCCAGCACCCGGAACCCGGCGGTTTTCAACATCGACCGCGTTTCCTCCGGCGTGCGCAGAAAGCTGATCTCCGGCCGGTCCGCCCACATCACCGGAAACAGCACCGGCCCGCCCGGCCCCCGCGCCACATCCTGGATCGCCAGCCGCCCGCCCGGTTTCAGCACGCGGCGCATCTCGGCATAATACCGCGCCCGGTCCTCGATGTTCATCGCCACGTTCTGCGACCAGGCGAGATCGAAGCTGGCGTCGGCGAAGGGCAGCGCCAGCGCCGAGCCCTGACGGAAATCCACACGCTCCGCTAGGCCCACGCGATCGGTCAGACCCGTGGCGGTGGCGACGAACTCCGCCGTCAGATCGACCCCGCTCACCCGGCTTCCATAGGTCGCGGCCAGATAACGCGCCGGTCCGCCGATCCCCGATCCCACGTCGATCACATGGTCTGAGGCGGCGGGCGCCAGCATCCGCGCCAGTTCCTCGGTGGCGCGGCGGCGGCGGGAGTGAAACTCGTCCACCAGCGCCAGATCGTCGATCGTCAGCCGGTCCACATCCTT
>JAYVCG010000082.1:0-8711 GCA_043750075.1 Acetobacteraceae bacterium
CGCCACCCTCGCCTTCGGCCGCGACGCGCGGGCGGATGAGCCGGTGTCGGCGGTCGATCTGGCGGAGCTGCTGCGCACCATCCTCGATGAAACCGGCGATGCGCGGCCGGAGGCGGTCGAGCACCTGATCTACCGCGGCCCGCCGCACCAGACGGTGCGGGCGCGGCCCCTGGCGCTGAAACGCGCCTTCTCCAACCTCGTCGCCAACGCGGTGAGCCATGGCGGCTCCGCCCTGGTGACGCTGGCGCCCCCGGTGAACGGCACGGTCGCGGTGACGATCGAGGATGACGGGCCCGGCATCGCCCCCGCCGACCTGGAACGCGTGTTCGAGCCCTTCCGCCGCCTGGAGCACAGCCGCAATCGCGAAACCGGCGGCGTCGGACTGGGCTTGCCGATCGCGCGCAACATGCTGCGCGCGCATGGCGGGGATGTGGCCCTGGCGAACCGGGCGGAGGGCGGGTTGCGGGCGGTGGTCAGTTTGCCGGTGTAAGTGGGGTGGGGCGTTCGTGTCGTGTGTTCGATTCACGCGGGAATCCGATGGCCGGAGCGGCTGCATGACCCTCGCGCGCGCCTGTCCGCATGGTGCCGACGGAAAGACAGAAAAATACACCACAAAGACACAAAGGTTTTCTTTTGAATGCACGAAAAATTCTTTGTGCCTTTGTGGTGATATTCTTGTTGGCCGCAGTCCAAGCACGGGCACTGGGCCATGCGCGTGCGGGCAAACCTTGAACCGCTCCAGATTTTCGTATGAACGAGGTTAGATCATGAACAAAGACAAGACACTCAGGGCCATTCCAGTCTTCAACACCGATGAGGAGGCCGAACGCTTCGTTAATGAGGCGAACCTGACCGAATACGATTCGACTGGCTTCAAACTCGTGCGGTTCACATTCAAGGAAAAAGACAAACACAGTCCGGAAGACGTGAAATCAGGGCATCACGGTGCGAATGTGTAATGATGGCAAACGGGCATTGGCCGCCTGATACACCACCACGGGCATTTTTGGAGCCCAACTGTTTCCTTATTGCATCTGTCCCGGTATCATTCCGGTGCGTTGGTAGAATTCAATGCACTGGTTGCCAACGGCGAGGCCATTGACCAGTCCACCAATAATGCCGGATGTCATGATGTTGGCGTTCCGGGCCTGATATTTACAATATTCGGTGGCCAACTGATCGCGATGGATTTTGCGGGCTTCTTTTTCTTGAATTTCCCGCCATGCCGCATCTGACCTTGCTACGGTACGTTCAATCTTTTTCCGTTCTTGTGGTGATCCGCTTTTGGCTTCATTCCGCTGTTTTTCCAGGCATTCCGCGATTATATACGGGTTTTCGATGGACGGATCACAAATATCGACTTTGACCAACGGTACAGCAGGGCGTGCGGGGGCTGTCCGCGTCACCGCAACGGCGGAAGGTGTGTATTTCGGCGTAATCGAACACCCCGCCAGCGCCACCAGCAATGCCGCTAAAGCCCCTCGCTTCATGATTTCCTCCATCAAAGACGGTAACATTCACGCCGCCCATGGAAAAGGTCAAATCATGCCCCCGACCCAGAAATACTTCGTCACAATCGAAACTATTTCCACCGGACTGATCGTTGAAGCGCGCGGAACTCAGAAGAACACGGCTTATCATGAGACCGCGACACGTTCCTTCTCCGTGCGCCTCCGTGGTTCTCCATGTCCTCCGTGGTGAAAAACTCCTCGCGAAACCATCAGCCCATGTGGATTTTCCACGTGAACACCCAACACCTCCTCCACGTCCATGCCCAGCCCCCGCCCCACTCTTGCCGCGGCGCACAATCCGCGCCAGCATCCCGTCATGCCAGACGCAGCCCCTCCCGATCCGGCTCCCTCCGATCCCGGCGCCGTCCTCGCCCATGAACTGCTCGACCTCACCGCGCGGCTGAATGCCCGGACGGAGGAAGACCCGTTCGGCAACCCGGTGCTGCTCGTCGCCCTCGCCATCACGCGGCGCATGGATCAGGGCACGCTGACCGAGGACGCCATCGCCGGTCTGATCCGCCATCTGCGCGACGCCGCCTTCGCCGACCGCGCCCGCCGCATCGCGGCTTATGTGGGCGGGGTCGATCAGGCGGCGAACAACGCGGTGCTCGCCCGCCTGGCGCGGACGCTGCTGCGGCCCGATCCCAACGATTCTCCCGTGCGATGGGCCGAATACCGCGCGCTGGTGGAACGGCCCCGCTTCGCCGCCGTGTTCACCGCGCACCCGACCTTCGCGCTGCCGGAGGCGGTGGGGCACGCGCTCGCCGAAACCGCCAGCGGACGGGAGGCGCCTTCTTTCCCCTCCCACCGCCCGCCGCCGATCACGCTGGCCGAGGAATTCGCCCAGGCCAACGCGGCCATCGCGCATGGGCGGGACGCGATCGACCGGTTCAACGCGGCGTTGCTGGAGGTTGCCCGCTCCGCCTGGCCGGACCGCTGGACGGAACTGGCGCCGCGCCCGGTCATTCTGTCGAGCTGGGTGGGCTATGACACCGACGGGCGCACCGACATCGGCTGGTGGGACACCCTGCGGCTGCGGCTGGAGATGAAGCGGCTGCAACTGGTGCGGCTGCGCGGTCAGGTACTGGGCGCGGACGCTCTGGCGGACCGGGTGGCATCGGCGGAACAGGCGGTGACCGCGCAGATCGCCGCCTGCCCCGATGGGCCGGACCCGGCCCAGGCGGCGGCGTTCGCGCATGCGATGCTGGAGCAGCGGGAGGCGGCGATGACCGCGCCCGCGGTGTTGCTGCCGCTGTTCGACGTGGCCATCGCGGCGGCGGGGGAGGCGGACAAACTCAGCCTGGCGGTGGCGCGCGCGGGTCTGGTGTCGCACGGCCTGGCGCTGGCCCATACCCACACCCGCCTCAACGCCGCGCAGCTCCACAACGTCGTCCGCCAGCGCCTTGGCATCACCGATCCGCCGGAGGAGCCGTCGCACCGCCGCGCCTTGTTCGCCGCGATCAACGCCGCCCTGGATTCGGTCCAGCCGGTGCCGGTCGATTTCGGCGCGCTGGTGGCCGAGCAAGCCTCGGCGGCGCGGCTGATGATGACGGTGGCGCAGATCGTCAAGCATGTGGACGGCTCGGCCCCGGTGCGCTTCCTGATCGCGGAGACGGAAACCGGCTACACGCTGCTGGCCGCGCTGTGGCTCGCCCGGCTGTTCGGGATCGAGCGGCATGTCGAGATCAGCCCGCTGTTCGAAACCGCCGAGGCGCTGGAAAAAGGCGCCACCGTGCTGGATGAGGCGCTGCGCAGCCCGCATTACCGCGATTACCTGCGCGCCACGGGACGATTGGCGTTGCAGTTCGGCTATTCCGATTCCGGGCGTTATGTCGGGCAGCTCGCGGCGAGCTATTTGATCGAACGCCTGCGCCTGAAGATCGGCGAGACGCTGGCGAAACACGGGATTTCCGGCGTCGAGGTGATCCTGTTCGACACCCATGGCGAGAGCATCGGCCGCGGCGGGCACCCTGGTTCCCTGGCCGAACGGCTGAAATACCTGTCGCCCACCGCCTCCCGCCAGGCGTTGAGCCGCGCCGGCCTGTCGGTGCGCGAGGAAAGCGCGTTCCAGGGCGGCGACGGTTATTTACTGTTCGGCACGCCGGAACTGGCCCTGGCCACCATCACCCGCATCGCCGAACAGACCTACCACCCCGCCGCTGGTCCGATCGAGGACCCCGTGTACGCCGACCCCGATTTCTCCGCCGATTTCTTCGCCACCATCCGTTCCGGCATGGAAGCCCTGGTCGAGGATGCCGGTTACGGCGCGCTGCTTGGCGCCTTCGGTCCGGCGCTGCTCGACCGCACCGGCTCCCGCCCCGCGGCCCGTCAGGCGGATGGCGTGGCGAGCACCGCGCGCATCCGCCATCCGCGCGAGTTGCGGGCGATCCCCAACAACGCGATCCTGCAACAACTCGGCTGGTGCGCCAACACCCTCCAAGGACTGGGCGCGGCAGCGGCGCGGCACCCCGAGGCTTTCACCGAGATGCGGCATAAAAGCCGCCGGTTCCACCGCGCGCTCGATCTCGCGGCGCACGCGCTGGCGCATTCCGACATTGGCGTGCTGCGCGCGGTGATCGCCACGCTCGATCCCGGCACCTGGCTGGACCGCGCCGCCCATGCCCAAAGCCCGGCGCGGCGGGACGCGCTGGTCCTGGTGGCGCGGGCGCTGGAACGGCTGAACATCTGGGCTGACGCGCAGTCGATGTTCCGGCGGATCGCCGCCGATCATCTGGCGTTGCGCGTCGCCTGGCCCGAGGCTCCGCGCATGGCGGCGCGCGAGGTGCTGCTGCACGCTCTGCGCCTCGCGCTGATCCACCGTATCTGGCTGCTGTCCACCGGGATTTCCGATTTTTCCCTCCGCCATGGCGTGACCCGCCCGGTGCTGGAGGCGGCGATTCTGCGCCTGGACATCGATGCCTCGTTGCAGGTGCTGGCGGAGATTTTCCCCGCCGCGCCCGATCCCGCCGCCGACCGCGATTATGGGGAGCCCGCCGCGCCGCGGGCGACCGCCGCCTATGCGCGGGAGCATCAGGAGATTTTCGACCCGATGCGGCGGTTGTTCGGCATGGTGCGGGAAATCGCGACGGCGGTGACGCATGAGGTCGGGGCGTTCGGGTAGGGAATGCTGGATTGCGGTACGCGAAAAATTCACCACAGAGGCACAGGAACACAGAGATATTCCCTTGAACGGAATCAGGAACTTTCTTGATGCCAGCGGCCCTTGTCGTTGACCCGCCTTCCCCTGACCAGGCCCACGGCGGTCATATGTCTTTTCTTCCGCGTCAGAATGATACGATTAAACAATACATCGCCGCACTGCCCTGGGAAAGGATCCGCTCCTGGCGCGGGCCAGGATGTGGGGAAACGCCGCAAAGGATTCATTATAGAGGACCAGAGGGCCAGGGAAGTCCAGGATGAACCGTGCCGCCGCCCCTCCGCCGCGCAGCGGTCATCGACGACAGAAACACACGCGAACCCGCGAGGGTGTTCTCCCCTCTGGCTCTCTGGTCCTCTGGCTCTCTGTGATGAATCCTGGCGGTATTGAGCACGCGCGCCAGCCGTGCCAGTGACACACGGCGGCCTGGACCGCGGCCAGCAGGAATGTCAACACAAAAGCACAAATTCTTTCTCATGAACGTGAGGGAACACCTTTGTGCCTTTGTGGTGTATCATGCCGTCCTCATACCAGCACGATGCCGGACGGGTGGCCTCACCCCTTGACGCCCCCCATGGTCAGCCCGGTCACCATGTAGCGGCGCAGCGCGTAATAAACCGCGATGGGCGGGATCGAGAACACCAGGGCGACGGACATCAAATAGCTCCACGGCGCCTCGTCGCTGTCGAAGAACTGGTTGATCCCCGCCGCCACGGTCATGCTCCGCGGCGAGGACAGCAGCAGATACTGATACAAATAGTCATTCCATGCCAATAACAGCGCATAGGTGGCCACCGCCGCCAGGGCCGGGGCCATCAGCGGCAGGTAAATCCGCAGATACATCTGCACCGGTGTCGCGCCATCCACGCGCGCCGCGTCATCGAGTTCGAGCGGAATAAGCTTACCGTACTGATGCAGGATCAGGATCGCGTACGGGGTAGCGAACGTCACCTGCGATGCGATGACGGACCACAGATGGTCGATGAGCCCGTACATGCCCATCAGCCTGGTGAACGGAATGACCAGGAACGACGCCGGCACCGCGTAGGTGATCAGCGAGAGGTTGCCGATCCACCAGGCCCGCCGCAACCGCATCCGCCCGATCGCGAAGCTGGCGAGCGAGCCGATCACCACGGTCAGCACCATCGTCGCGAAACCGATGATGATGCTGTTGGCGAACTGGCGCCAGAAATCCTCCAGGAACCAGTGCCCCCCGCTCCAGATCATCTCGAAACCCTCGAACGAGGGATTGGCTGGCCAGACGGTGCCGGTGAATTCGTCACCGTCCTCGCTCAGCGCGATCAGCAGGATGTTGTAGACGGGAATGAGCGTCCAGAACGCCACCACCGCGCCAAGCGCCGCGACGGCCACGCGGGTCAGCATCCGCCTGATCCGGTGACGGGGTGGCCAGCGGCGTGCCGCTGGCCCTGGACCGTCTTTGGCCGTCATCGTGAGGCTCACAACTGCACCCCGCCCATTTGCAACCGCCGCATGAGCAGGATCGTGACCGGGATCATCACCGGCAGCGCCGACAGCGCCGCCGCCAGGCCGAGTTCCGGCAGGCCGTGGTCGAAGGTCACGCGGAAGGAGAACGTCGCGAGCACCTCCGTCATCAGGGCGGGCGCTCCGCTGGACACGAAATACGCCGTGGTGAAGTCGCCTACCGTCCAGAGCGTGGAAAGCAGCGTGCAGACCAGATAGAGGTTCGCCAGCAACGGAAACGTCACGAAGGTGAAGCGGCGCAGGCCGGTGGCGCCGTCCACGGCGGCGGCCTCGTAGATGTCCTGTGGAATCGCCATCCGGCCCGCCAGGAACACCAAAGTCCAGAACGGCATCCACTTCCAGATGTAAGAGGCGATGTTCGCGCCCATGGCGAGCCCATACGAATTGAACCAGATCGGGCCATCAATGCCGAACAGCATCTCCAGCGCGCTGTTGAGGAAACCTCCGTAGCCGATCAGCATCCAGTGGATGGACAGGAACGCGGGCAAGGCCGGCAAAGCCCAGGGAAGCATGTAAAGAACGAGCAGGCCTTTGATCCAGCGGCTTCGCAGCATGAAGAAGCCTGACAGCAGGAACGCCAGGAACAATTTCACGTTCACGCCGATGCCCACGAGCAGCAGCGTGTTGACCACGATCGTCAGGTAACGCGGGTTGTCGAACAGATCGATGTAAAGTTCCGGTTTTCTCCCCAGCCAGAGGGCGAAGACGACCGGATGCACGACGAAGGCCAGGAACACCGCGATGTAAGGCACGAGGAAGGCGATGGCCCAGTACACGTCCGGGCCATGCGGCCCGCCACGCCAGGGCGGGCGTCCTGTCCGGCTGGCCGCGACCGGCTGGTGCGGCCCGATGACCGGCTGCGTGGCGCTCATCGCGGCGGCAAAAGCGGCACGCCGGATGTCATCCCTTGACGCCGCCCGTCGTCAGGCCCGCCGCCATGTAACGGCGGAACGCGTAGTACATCAAAATCGGCGGCACCGCGTAGACGATCGCGGTCGCCATCATGTAGTTCCACGGCGCCTCATCACTGTTGAGGAACTGCGCCAGCGCGACCGGCACGGTCATGTTTTCCTTCGAGGACAGCAGCAGGAACTGATACAGATACTCATTCCACGCCAGCAGCAGCGCGTAGGTGCCGACGGCGACCAGCGCGGGCGCCATCAACGGCAGGTAAATCCAGAAATACACCTGCAGGGGTGTCGCGCCGTCGATGCGCGCCGATTCGTCGAGTTCCAGCGGGATCGACTTGCCGTACTGCTGGAAGATGAAGATCGCATACGGCGTGGCGAAGGTGACCATCGCCGCGATGACCGACCACGGGTTGTTGCCAAGCCCGTACATTTGCATGATGCGATAGAACGGGATCGCCAGGAACGACGCCGGGATCACATAG
Organism: Acetobacteraceae bacterium; assembly: GCA_043750075.1. Classification (GTDB taxonomy): domain Bacteria; phylum Pseudomonadota; class Alphaproteobacteria; order Acetobacterales; family Acetobacteraceae; genus Rhodopila. The sequence continues at coordinate 7,565 of JAYVCG010000082.1, forward strand.
GTCATCAGCGCGGCGTTGGTCAGCAGCCAGCCATGGCGCAGCCGCAGCCGCGAGACGGTGAAGCTGGTCATCGAGCCGACCAGCAGCGTCAGGAACATCGTCATCAGACCGACGAAGAAACTGTTGCCGAACTGATGCCAGAAACGCTCCAGATACCAGAAGCCCTGGGTCCAGACGACCACGAAGCTGTGGAACGAGGGCTTGTGCGGGTAGATATCGCCGCTGAACACGGCGCCGTGCTCACTGAGCGCGATCAGCACCATGTTGTAGACCGGCAAGAGCGACCAAATGGCCAGCACCAGTCCGAACGCCATGCAGACGGTTTCGACCAAGGCGTTCCGCAACCGGTAGCGCGGCCGGCCGGGCCGCCGGATGGGGGCCAAAGGGGCGGGTGCCAAAGGGGCGGGTGCCAGGGGCGTGGGTGCCAGGGGCGTGGGTGCCGTGGTGGCGCTCATAACTGAACCTCCTGCTTGCGCAGCCTGTGCATCAGCAACAAGACCAGGGGAATGAGCACCGGCAGCGACGTCATCACCGCCGCCACGCCAAGCCGCGGATCGCCGAGGGTGAAGGCGTAACGAATGCCAAGCGTGGCCAGCACCTCGGTGGACATCGCGGGACCGCCGCCGGTGACGAAGAACACCGAATTGAAGTCGCCAAGCGAGAAGATCGTCGAGAGCAGCGTCGAGACCAGATACAACTGCGCCATCAACGGAAAGGTAATGTGGCGGAAGCGATTCAGGCCGCTGGCGCCATCCACCTCGGCCGCCTCGTACAGTTCCTGCGGGATCGCCATCCGGCCCGCCAGGAAGATCAGCGTCCAGAACGGCATGTTCTTCCAGGTATAGGCGGAGATGTTCGCCGTGACCCCGAGCCAGCGGTCGTTCAACCAGTACGGGCCATCGATGTTGAACAGTTCGAACAGCACGCTGTTGAGGAAGCCCCACTGTCCGTTCAGCATCCAGTGGATCGACATGAAGGCGGGCAGCGCGGGCATCGCCCAGGGCAGGATGTAGATGACCAGCAGACCCTTGGTCCACCAGCTTTTGCGCATGAAGAAGCCGGACAGCAGGAAGGCGATGACCATCTTCAGGTTCACGCCGATGCCCACGTAGATCAGCGTGTTGATCATCGCGGTCACGTAATGCGG
>JAYVCG010000083.1:0-3626 GCA_043750075.1 Acetobacteraceae bacterium
CGTGCTCACGGTGCCTCGCATTCGTTGAAAAAGCCGCGGGCCGGGCGTCATGGCCCAGTCCGCGTTGGTCATTCGCCCGCTTTCGCCAGACCAACATCCACGCGTTGCTGTTTGGCGATTTCCTTGTTGGCATCGAATTCCGCGCGCCGCCGCGCGATTTCCTCGGCGGAGAGCTGTTCGATGTTGCTGAAATCCAGCTTCCAGTCGGCATTGTCACGCCACCGTAACGGGGATTGCACGGTGGTCCGCGGGCCGCACGCCGATTCCAGCACTTTCAGGGCCAGTTCCATGGTAAACGCCTGCGAGTCCATGTCGTGCGGCTTGCCGGCGGCGTTCCCCAGGGGGAAGTCGCTGAACAGGAAGCGCGGCACGCCGCAAAACTCCACCAGATCCCTGGCGCAGCCCATGATGACGGTCGGAATTCCGTTCGCCTCAAGATGCCGTGCGATCAGACTCACGGTCTGATGACACACGGGTCAATTGGCGACCAGAACGGCGGCGTCGGACCCGGCGGCGCGGACATGCGCCAGGACATCGGCGGCGTCCTGCTCGATCGTGACCTTCTGGCTGCGATTGGTCGGCACGCCGATGAATTCGGGCGCGAGCGCGCCGATCCGTCCTTCCGCCGCCAGCCGTTTAAGCTGTTTCAACGGAAACCAGGTGTTGCTGTCGGCCGCCGTGGTGTGCTTGCGATCGATGCCGATATGCGAAATCCGCGTGTCGGGTTCACCCTCAATGCCGGCGGTGTAAACCCGGTAGAACTTGGCGGCGGCATTGTACGCGGCACCCGGCCCTTGATCGCCCTTGCCCGGCTGATACGGCGCGGCGGTGGTGATAAGTGACACCTGACTGTCCGCCAGAGGCTTCTTCAGCGGCGTGAACGGCACGGACGTGTATTGCGCCCAGTGATAGGGTTTGCCATAGCCGAGTGTTTGATAATAGCTGCTTATTCGATACCGATAAGGAATGGGCACGTCGTGTTCGACGGCGAATTCCAGATCGTCCATGTGGTCCGCCATGATGTGACCCTTCGACGATGATGACGCATGCCCCGTGCGCGGGGCGGAATGGCAGCCGGTGCGACCGGCATGGAGCATCTTTATCCTGTCCGGATGCTCCCGTCACGTCCAGTCCGGCTTGCGTTTTTCGAGGAACGCGCGCAACCCCTCGCGTCCGTCGCGCGTGTTGAAGATGTTGCACAACGTCTCGATCTGATTTTCCACGTTGCGACGGTAATCAAGATCGTTCGCCCGCATGAACGATTGCCGTCCAAGCCCCATGATCACCGCCGATTTCGCCGCCAGTTCCTGGGCCATCGCCATTGCGCGGGTCATCAGTTCCGCACGCGGCACCGCATGATTGATGATACCAAGCGAAGCCGCTTCACGCGCGGAAATCGGTTTGCCGCCGAACAGAAGTTCAAATGCTTTGTGACGGCTGATCTGACGCGGCAAATGCACGTAATGAATCGCGGGAATGACGCCGACATCAATCTCCGGATAGCCAAGATCAATGTCATCCGCCGCGAGAATGATGTCGCTGGTGATCGAAAGTGTCATCCCCGCCCCGCGCGCCGGGCCATTGACCGCGGCGATCGTCGGCTTGGTCATGACGTACTGAATGTCCATCGTGCCGATGTAGAACTTGGTGACGAACGCCCGCAAATCCCGCGCGTCGCCCGCGTCCACCATGCGCAAATCCATGCCGCCGCAGAACATGCCCGGCAGCGCGCTGGTGAGGATGACGGCGCGCACACCGGCATCGGCCTCAGCCTGGCGCAGCGCCGCGTGAATGGCGTCGATCATCGCATGGTCGATGGCGTTGACGGGCGCCCGGTTCAAGGCGATGACCGCCACCCGGTCCCTCACCGTGTAGTCGATACGATCGTTCAAGGGCATCAACGCTCTCCATGACCAGCAAAGGGGAATAATGGCATCAGGAACCACTGGCGGGTGGGCGGACCTCGACGACATCCTGTGCGAAAATCATGTCTTCCTGCCCAACCAGCATGGGATCATCCGCCGATGACAGATACCGGGCGAACAGCCAGACACCATCCTGAGGATTGGAAACAATTTCCGCCTCGGCGCCGCTCGCCAGCACCACCCGCGTGCCAACGGCAAGGGCGCGAATGTTGATCGCATCGCTCATTGCGCCGCCTGAGCCTCCGCCTGGTGACGCCACGTCATCAACTGTCCCCAGTTGTCGGCTTCCATGAACTGCGCCCATCTTCGATACAAATTCCGCATCGGTTCCTCACTGGCCTGGGCTTTTGTCAGGTCGATGACACGGCCGGGCATTTTGAAGCCCTCCCATTCGTAATTATCCACCGTGTGCCCCATTCCCATTTCGTATGTGTAAGGATGACGCCGCGCGATCGTGCCGCGGCTGGCGGCATGGGCGTAATTCCAGTTCTCCATGTCGTCCTGCTCGGTCATGCCCGCCGGACCGGAGTAACGGATGTAATAATCGCGCAGGAAGTTCTTCACCACGCGCGGCGCGTCGCGATCGACGAAGAAGAAGCGCCATACCTCGGTCTGGTGGGCGCTGATGGGATGCCATACCGCCAGCGTGCGCGGCTGGCGGGGCAGCAGCGCCACATTGGGGAAAATCTCGCCGGGCGCGCCGATCAGACGGGCGTTGGGGCCTGGACGTTTCCGCCGTTCCTCCTCGCAATGGCGGAAATATTCGGCGACCTCGGGCGAGTTTTGATACGCGGCCTGGGGCTGGTGATCTTTCGGCATCACATAGGTGATCGTCTGGTGCCCGCGATCGGGGATGGTGACATGCAGCTTACGGCTCACGTTGAGTTCGCTGTAATCGCGCCGGCCGCGCCCGCTTGGACCCGCGCCGACCAGATCGACCGAACGGTGGGAGATGTTGTGATACGTGTCGCCGCTGAAATTCTCCGCCGGGAACTTCCAGTTACATGGAATGATCCATTTTTGCACGCCGCCCAGTAGTTCCGCCTGACCCTCGCGCCCATCCCAGCCGTCGAGGATCAGGTCGAGGAAACGCCGGAACTCCCCCAGATATTCGTGAAACGGCGGCGCCGTGGCGTCCCAGTTGGCCCAGACGGTGCCCTTGTGGCAACTGAGTTGCGCGACCTCGACAAGGCTCCATTTCGCCTTGTCGAGCGCGGAATGATATGCCTCACGGAAAAATGGCACGCCCACCAGCGCGCCATCGGTGCCATAACTCCAGCCGTGATAGGGGCAGGTGAAAACCGTCGTATTGCCATCGTCATAACGGCATACCTTCATGCCGCGATGACGGCACGAATTGAGGAACACATGCACCTTCCCGGCACGGTCCCGGCAGAGGATCACCGATTCCTCACCCATGCGTGAGGCGAAGAAATCACCAGGATTGGGTATCTGACTTTCATGCCCGACAAACAACCACGACCGCGCGAACACCCGCTCCTGTTCCTGCGCGTAAATATCATCATTGACGAAAATCTCGCGGCTGACCTGCCCTGATGCGAGATCAACGAGGCCGGAATGATATCCATGGATTCCGTTCATCGCCATCGCCGTGCCTCCGGTTAAAAGAAAAACGTCAGGTTCTTCGTCATCAGCACATTCTGATCGAGGATGATCTTGCGCCGGGCGATCAGCCAGCCA
>JAYVCG010000084.1:0-9936 GCA_043750075.1 Acetobacteraceae bacterium
AACATCGACGGACGGGTGATCCTGTACGCGGACGTGATGACGCGCTCGCTGCGCGCCGCGATCGAGGAAACCGACCGGCGCCGTAACAAACAACGGACCTGGAACGAGGAGCACGGCATCACCCCGCAATCGGTGCGCAAGCAAATCGGCAAGGTGCTGGCAAGCGTGTTCGAACAGGATTACGTGACCGTTGCCCCGGTCAAGGACTCGGGCATCGCCGAATTCGTCGGCAAGGATCTGAAGACCGCCATCGCCGAGCTGGAAAAACGCATGCGCGCCGCCGCCGCCGACCTGGAATTCGAGGAAGCCGCGCGTCTGCGCGATGAGATCAAACGGCTGGAAGCTTTGGATCTGGGGCTCGAACCGCCCCCGGCGGCCAGCGCCAGTCTTCGCGCGCGCAAGGACCGTGTCCCTGAGCCACTGGGGCCAGGAGGAGGAGGGTACGATCCCTCGAAACGGCGCGGTAAAGGCGGTTCACGGCAGAGGCGGCCATGATGTTGCCGATTTCCCCCGCCATTCCCCGTGCCGCGCTGATCACCGGGGGCGCGCAGCGCCTGGGGCTGGCGATTGGACAGGCCCTGGCCAGCGTTGGGTTCAGCATCGCCATCCATTGCCGGTCCAGTGTCGCGCGCGCGGAGGCAGCGGCGGCGGCGTTACCTGGACGCGCGGTGGTGCTGCCGGCCGATCTGGCGGACGAGGCTCAGGCCGCGGCGTTAATTCCCCGCGCCACGGAGGCGCTGGGACCGATTGGCGTGCTGGTGAACAATGCCAGCGCTTTTGAGCGTGATGAATGGGACAACGGCACGCGGGAAAGCTGGGAGGCCCATATGGGCCCCAATCTGCGCGCGCCTTTCGTGCTGATGCAGCACTTCGCCAAGGCGCTGCCCGCCGCCAATGAAGGCGTGGTGATCAACATGCTGGATCAGCGGGTCTGGTCGCTCACGCCGCATTTTGTTTCGTATACTGTATCGAAAGCGGGGCTCTGGACATTGACCCAGACCATGGCTTTGGCGCTTGCCCCCCGTATCCGGGTGAACGGCATTGGGCCTGGACCCGCTTTGGCCAGCGCGCGGCAGAGTCAGGAACAGTTTGATCAGCAGAGCCGGTCGGTTCCTCTCGGCCGCGGGACCAGCCCGGACGAGGTGGGGCGGGCGGTGCTCGCGATTCTGGCCCTGCCGGCCATGACCGGGCAAATGATCGCCCTGGATGGCGGCCAGCATCTGCAATGGGCCTCGGGACAGGGCGTCCCGCCGCCGGAGGAATGACCGCATGGAAACGCAACGCCTCGCCGATGTGAAACGTGGCCTGCGCCATGTGTTTTTGCGGGACATGGTCTTGCAGGCCAGCATCGGTATTTATCCCCACGAGCATGAAGCCACGCAAAGAGTGCGGATCAATGTCAACCTGGGTGTGGAGGATGATGGGGGCCGTCCACTGTCCCGTACCGCCGCGGGCCGCGATGACCTCACGCGGGTGGTGGATTATGAAGCGGTGGCGAACACGGTGCGCCGCATCGTCGCGGCTGGTCATGTAAGGTTGGTGGAAACACTGGCTGAACGGATCGCTGAAGCGTGCCTGACCGACCCGCGGGTTCATTTGGCGCGTATCCGGGTGGAAAAGCTGGATGTATTCGCGGACACGGGTTCGGTGGGAGTGGAAATCGAACGGCGTCAGGGACATTGACCACATGACACTCTTACCGCCACCCCTCTCGCGAGGAATGGCGGTAACAACGCGAAATCCTTTTTTTCAGATCACATGGGGCGAGATGTGATCCGATGTGAAAGTTCAGCGGCGCCGCATACGCTCGATTTCACTTTCGTTGGGTTGATAAACGGGGGCGCTGGCGTCAAACGCTTTCCAGCCTTCTTTCTCATAGGCTGTACGGCGTTCGCTGGCATCAATCGGCTGCCAGCGTGACATGATGGTGCGGACTTCAGTATCACGGCTGTCATCATACCGGACAGTGACCATCGTGCCGCCGCGGCGCACGGCCTCAGAATATACATGAGATTCCGCTTCTGGCACGCCCGCTTCAACCAGGGCGCCCACCAAACCGCCCGTTATGGCGCCGCCAATGGCTCCCACCGCGGTAGCCGCGAGCCAGCCCGCCGCCACCACCGGGCCGAGGCCGGGAATGGCCATCAATCCCAGACCGGCGAGCAAGCCGACGCCACCACCCACGGCGGCCCCAACACCGGCGCCGGTTTCCGTGGCGCTCGCTTCTTCGACGTTGGCATATTGATCGCTGACATGTTTATTGGCGACCAGGCTCACGTCAGAAGCGCTGATGCCCGCGCGTTCCAGTTCTTCCACCGTGCTCTGGGCCTGCGCGTAGGAGTCATAGACTTTGCTCATGGTCAACATGATGCTGAACTTTCCTTACAGTATTGATGAATATCAGTTGCCTACGACGTTACCTTTGTAATCGACGGCCACATTCATGGATTTGCCATCGTGCATGGCGGTGCCACGCCAAATCCCTTTATCGTCCTTCTTGAGCGCCGATACCGTTGCCATACCATGGGCGACGATACGATCCCTGGCCTGCGCTTCGGTGAAGCTGTTGGCGCCCGCCAAGGGCGCACCGGCATCCATCTTCTTGTCATCGAACATGCCCGTTTTGCAATGGGTCATGAAATCAGCCTTGGTCATGGTCATGGCGTTGAAATTCTGGTTACCAATGCGCGCATAGGCAAAGTAACGCGCGGCTTCCGCTTCAGTGACATTACCATCCTTATTGGCATCAGCGGCCCTGAAAGCCGCGTCGCACTGGGCTTCCGTCATCGCGAAAGAGGGAGACGCCGTCAAAAGCAATGCGAAGCCGCCCAGGGCCAGAATTTTAAGTTTCATGGTAGTTTCCTTTCCAAGAGATCGGGGTGTCTGAGACACCGTACGGGATACAATGTCATTCCACTTCGGAAGTTCCCGTGCTTCAGGATGGATTCTCCACCCTGAAGCATGAGCTGCCCGGAGCGGACTGCTTCAGTCCCCTGGGGATGCGGGCCTGGATTCTGAAAGCAGGGGAATATACTCTGAATAAATGAAACCTCAGGTGGAAGCCCGTTTCTTATCAGTGGATCCTTCAGCTTTTGGATTGACTGAAGCTTCCGCGATCCGGGTCATGGTATCATCGGCGTTGTATTCTTCTTCAAGCGTGGCGTTCAGCAGTTCCGTCACTTCTGTCATGCCGAGTTCAAAAGCCCAGAGTTTCATGGTGCCATAGCGCGCGATTTCATAATGCTCGACGGCCTGACAGGCGGCGATGAGGCCAGCGTCGCCCACTGAAGTCTTGCCAAATTTCTCTACTACTTCCTGACCTTCTTTCAGGATACCCTTGATGGCTTCGCAAGGAACGCCTTCGGGCTTTTGGTTCATGATGGCGAAAACGCGTTCCAGCCGTTTGATTTGTTGTTCTGTTTCAGTCTTATGTTTGGTAATCGCTTCTTTCAAAGCAGAGCCTTCGGCCGCCTTGACGAGACCGGGCAGGGTTTTCAAAATCTGATTTTCAGCGAAATACACATCCTTGAGTGTATGATGCGGTAAATCAGTCATGTCTTCTCCCGATTTCGTCGCGGGATCCCTGGCCGTTTTGGTATGCGCGGTTTTTTGGCTCATCGCATATCGCCTTTCAAAAATACATCATGCACGCGAGATCATGAACGTTCACGGTGTTTCAATGATCCCTTTGAAAGAAGGTTCCTTCAAATTTCCGGATGACGGGAGTTGAGGTTTCGGAGCATGAAGCCAACGGCGATCGGCAAGCCCCACGATGATGGCGAGGAACACAAAAATACCGTTCCTTGCTCGCCGCGCCGCCGCGCGATTCTACTTGAGGGAAGGAGATGACCTGGATACGCGCTTTATTTTACCCAGAAAAAAAGCACCTGCCGCCGCGATGGTCATTAACAGGAAAGGCCGCGCGTGGATGGTATCAACCAGTGCATTTTGATGAGATGATGGACGGCCGTTCCTGGTGGAAAGGACAGGAAGACCCATCGTGGTTACTTCGATTGGCGCTCGCGTCAGCCATTCGATGCGCGACCGCAGCCGGTCAATTTTTGAAGTGGTATCATCCGCTTTCCGATCGATGCCCGCGGAAGACGGTGTGCGACTGCCATGATGCCGGGCATAAACCTGGGTGAATTCCGCTCCAAGCAAAAATATCTGTGACGAATAGTAAATCCATAAAAGAATAATGATCAGTGCTCCGGCCGCGCCGTAGGTGGATGCCACCGCGCTCGTGCCAAGGTACCAGCCAATCAGCGACTTACCAATGGTGAACAGAAAGGAGGTGGCGAGCGCGCCGATGATGACATCGCCCCATTCCAGTTTTCTGTCGGGGAGGATTTTATAAATCGCGGCGAACAGAACGGCAATCAGAATAAAAGAAATGACAGTGTTTAAAACAGAAAGGATGAGCGTACCAAACGGCAGCATTTCATTGACATAATCACCCAGCGCGGATATGCCGGCGCTGGCCACGAGGGAAACCAAAAGCAAAAAACCCAGCGCGCCCACCAGACCGAGACTGGCGGCGCGCGCACGGATGAGGCGGGAAACAGTTGTTCCCTGAGGATTGACTTTCCAGATGGTGTTCAGCGCGGACTGCATTTCGCCAAACACACCTGATGCCGTCACGATGAGCGTGACAATGCCAACAAGGGTGGCGAAAATGCCGGAAGATTTTTTCCCCGCGTTCTGAATGGCGCTTTGCAGCAGCTCGGCGCTTTGCTGGCCCATCAGGGCCTGGAACTGTCCGGAAAGGGCGTTACGGGCCGCGTCTTCTCCAAACACCAGACCCGCGATGGCCACGATTATCAGCAATATGGGCGCCAGCGAGGTCACGGCATAAAAAGCCATGGAGGCTCCCCGGCTCAATGCATTGTCTTCAATGAAGGAAAGAATTGTTTCCTTCAGCAAAATCCAAATGTCATTAATCATGCACGATGCCCCTTCATCATTCAAAACACCGCTGCCCTGGGCTTGCCGCGGCGGACGTGAGGAACACCGGCGCGGGGAGCCGAAACCTGGGAAAGGACTGTTTTACAATATGTCATGTGCGGTACTGGATGTCATGTGAAGTGCCGGCAAAATACTGGTTTCCGGATTTTGGCTTCCTCGCTCAGGTAAACCGTGGCCGTCAAGAAATCACCGTGTCATGCGCCCCATCACAAAAGCGATAAGCGCCACCACCGCCACCGCCACGACTGGCTGACGCCGCATCTGACCCATCAATGCCTTGCCGCGGTAAGTGACGGTATTGATCGCGTCCTGCATGGCTTCGGTGGCTGGATCTCTCAGCGCGCTCACGGTGGACATCATGGAATCCCGTGACAATGCATCGATTTGCGCGCGAAGACGGGCGATTTGCGAGGCAGTGTCAGCCGCCTGATTTCGCGCGCCACGAAAGTAAGAGTTCATTGCCATTATTCCTCATGCATCTGATAAGATGAATTTCCAGGAGCCGCCCTGTTCAGACTGGTTCCCTGGTGGATGGAAACTGCTCCAGGAGTTCCGCGAGATCGTCAGCGTGTTCTTCTTCTTTCGCCTGAATGTCCTCGATCATGCGCTGGGTCGTGGTATCGAAAGACGCGAAATACGTGGCGATCTCACGATAACTGTCAATCGCGATACGTTCGGCGACCAGATCCTCCTTGATCATGTCCAGGAGTGTCGTGCCTTCCGCGTATTCCGCGTGGCTTCGTGACAGCAGGCCATCCGGGGAAAAGTTTGGCGCCCCGCCCAGTTGAACAATTCTTTCGGCGATGCGATCGGCGTGTTCCTGTTCTTCAGCCGCGTGCTCGCGGAATTCGGCCTTGACCGAGGCGGAATGAATCCCCGCCGCCATGAAATAATGGCGTTTATAACGGAGCACGCAGACGATTTCGGTCGCGAGCGCATCGTTGAGAATTTTACAGGCCGTCCGCGTGTCGCCACCATAGGCTTCCGTCACCGCGCCTTCATTGATATGAAGACGTGCCCTTTCACGAAGCGTTTTCACGTCCGTGAGGAAGGGCGTGGTGGTTTTCTTGTCTTCTTTGCCATGCATTGATTTCAACCTTTGCCACGGGGAAAATCCAAAATGTCCCAGAGGGAGACATTTCAGAATGCTCACCAATTTTCACGAAGACGACAGGAGCGCCATGCACATTCAAAAGCGCATCATCTCCAGAACAGGAGAATCAGCAAGATGATCGGTATCGGGATACCCAAAAGCCAAAGAATGATGCCGCGACCCATTTCCCGCCTCCCGTGATTCATGGAATACGCTTTTCCACAACGGCGCTGGCCCCGCGCGGGTTCCCTTCATGGATCACTTTTCCCGTTTTCCGGATTTTTCCCGCTCGTTCAGAAACCCGGCGCCAGGCCATGCGGTGACGGAGCCAAACAATTGCTTTTTCATTCAACGGCGGCCGTGGATCACGTCATGCACGAACCCAAGCTTCTCGATCACGGCGGGGGTCAGCACGAAGGGATAAAGATCGGGCTGTCCCATGCAGCGGTTGATACTGTTCACCGCCACTGAGATGGGCATCCATCGCCGCGCCAACTGGTCGATATGGGGTACATCATGAGGATCGGCATCGACTTCGGCGGCGTGCGCGGTATTCATGGTGAGCACGGGATCGACACGCAACCCGTAGGCTCCGGCCATTTCCAGTGTATCGACGATATGGAGGTAATGAGCCCAGGTTTCGGCGAAATCCTCCCAGGGATGGGAGGTGGAGTAGGCGCTGATGAAGGTTTCCCACCACTGCTCCGCGGGTCCGTTGGCATAATACATGGTGAGGGCTTCAGCATAATCATGCCGTTCGTCTCCGAACAGGGCACGGAAAGGCGCGAGATACGCGGTATCCCTGACCAGGCGGTCCCAATAGTAATGACCGATTTCATGCCGGAAATGCCCCAATAACGTGCGGTATGGCTCGCCCATCAGCGTGCGCCGCTTTTCACGGATGGCATCGTCGGCCTCGGCCAGATTGATGGTGATGATGCCTTCATCATGCCCGGTCAGCACCGGGCCGGCCGCGGTGGGATCATCCGCCGGAAATTTAAACGCGAGGCCAAAGGCCGGCTGTTCGGACCGCGTCTCAAGGGGCAGGCGTAGTTTCAACAGCCCATAAAAAAGGCGATGCCGCGCCAGTTCCAGCTTACGCCAGAGCAGCACGTTCGTTTCCACTGAAAGATCAGGGATCAACTGATTATGCCGGCAGGAAACACAAAGCGTTTCCGGCGCCTCAGCGGGAATGAGCCAGTTGCAGACCTGATGCGCGGCGTTTTCACACAGCCGGTATGACCCGCCGTTCTGAGCCAGGGCCGCCCACTGGTCTCCTTCTGGAGTCAGGGCATGCATTCCATCGCGCCGGGGATCATAGCCCAGACGGCTGCCGCAGCCTTCGCAAGAGGAGTTTTCAAAATATACGATGTTGGAGCAATGCGTGCAGGTGAATAATTTCATGAGGTTTCATCATCCGTCAAGTATATCATGGGCATGAAAGAAAACGAAAATGGCTTCTCGATCAGCCGCGACTCAGTGTGTATCAGACAGCCCGCTCATGCTGCCGGGGATGCAGCCGCACAGCGCGGATCATGACATTGATCCCATGCCGTCATTCCTTTTTCGCGCATCCCCGGAAAAGCGCACCAGAGCGATTCCCTGACGCTCCAATGTCCTCGCCGCCGGATGGTTCCACCATGATGGTGAGGCATCACCAGAGACGGATCCGGCAGGCCATGCGCGGGGGGCGCGTCCGTTGGTCACGCGTGATTGAGTAACCCCCCCGACCTGGAAGCTATTTCATGGCTGAGACTCCGCGTGCCGCCAAGAGTGACCCTACCCTCATCGGCCCCGCGTTCCGTATACTGTGGGGCGCGGCGTTCATCATTCCCGTGCTGGCGTTCACGGGGGCGGCTTATCTGGCCCACCGGTCAGTCATGGCTGAAACACACGCGAATCTGAACCGTACCGTCGATTTGCTGCATGAACACGCGTCGCGCCTGCTGGAACTTGAGGAAGGATTGCTCATCGCCGCCGCCGATCGCGCCCTGCCTTTGGTATGCTTCGCATGACGACCGGATCCCTGGACCCCATCCCATGGAGTCTCCAATGGATGGTTTCCAAAGGCGGGCCTTTGGCGGGAGGTCCAGGAGGACGGCGCCCTCCTGGCGGGTTTCAGGGCAAGGCCCGGACGCGAGAGCCGCGTTTCATTCGGCGGCTTCGGCTTCATCCTCCGCGGTCGGCGTGACCATCAGCGCGTTCGCCACGACGCCGCCTTGCTCGCGCACCTTGGCCTCGATCGCGTCCGCGATGTCGGGATGGTCGCGCAGGAACTGCTTGGCGTTTTCCCGTCCCTGACCGACACGCTGGCTGGAGTAACTGAACCAGGAACCTGATTTCTCCACCACGCCCGCTTTGATGCCGAGATCCAGCAACTCCCCGGTGCGGCTGACCCCTTCGCCATACATGATGTCAAATTCCGCCTGCCGGAACGGCGGGGCCATCTTGTTCTTCACCACCTTCACGCGGGTCTGGTTGCCAACCACCTCATCGCGTTCCTTGATCTGCCCGGTGCGGCGGATTTCCAGGCGGACTGAGGCATAGAATTTCAGCGCGTTGCCGCCGGTCGTGGTTTCGGGGTTGCCGAACATCACGCCGATTTTCATGCGGATCTGGTTGAGGAAGATCAGGGTACACTTACTTTTCGACACGCTGCCGGTGATTTTCCGCAGGGCCTGGCTCATGAGCCGGGCATGAAGACCCATGTGGCTGTCGCCCATTTCGCCTTCCAGCTCGGCGCGCGGCACCAGGGCGGCGACACTGTCCACCACCAGCACGTCGATGGCGCCTGAACGCACCAGCGTATCGGCGATTTCCAGCGCCTGTTCACCGGCATCCGGCTGGCTTATCAGCAGATTGTCCAGGTCCACGCCCAGTTTGCGGGCATAGGTGGGGTCCATGGCGTGCTCGGCGTCGATGAACGCGCAGGCGCCGCCGCGCTTTTGCGCTTCCGCGATCACATGCAGCGCGAGCGTCGTCTTGCCTGAGCTTTCCGGCCCGTAAATCTCGATGATACGGCCGCGCGGCAGGCCGCCAATGCCCAGGGCCAGATCGAGACCGAGGGAGCCAGTCGGCACGACATCGACGTTCTGACCATCGGGACGCGCGCCCATGCGCATGATGGAACCCTTGCCGAACGCCCGCTCAATCTGCGCGACAGCAGCATCGAGAGCCTTAGATTTTTCCATGACCGGCGACTTTCTGATCCAGGTTGACGATACAGTGTAGTGAGCCCTGTAATACACTCATAGCGTGTATTACAAAAGAGTTAATCGCGCTAAATCACCTCGATCGTGCGATTCACCGCCTTCCAGAACCATTTGTTTATCATATGTTCTCGTTCCTGCCAACCGTCGCGCGAGATTTTTTAAGGGGAACGGACGAAAAATCGCGATGGCGTGTTCTTCAGAGTGTTGGGCAATGGTTCGTGGCGGACAACGCCCGCGTGACGGTGGATCACGCGACACATTCTGAGAGCGCGCGACAGACTGAGAGCGCGCGACAGACCAGGACGCGCAAATCAGGGAAGGCTGGCTTCCCTTGTTCAGCGAAAACGTCAGAGGGACGGAATGGTCACACCCACCATGTCGCCCTCGCGAACGAGCGCCGTCAGTTGTTCGACGCTCCAGCCTTCCGTGCCGGCGGGCCGTTTCGGTAGCACCATCCAGCGGTAATCGGCGGTGGAATCGACGACATGGATTTTCACGTCCTCGGGCAGGGTGGTGCGGAATTCTCCCAGCAGCCCGCGCGGATCGCGCACGGCGCGGGCCCGGTACGCGGCGGATTTGTACCAGAACGGCGGATACCCCAGCACGGCGCGCGGATAACAGCTACATAAGGTACAAACGATCAGATTATGCACCGCGTCGGTGTTT
>JAYVCG010000085.1:0-6887 GCA_043750075.1 Acetobacteraceae bacterium
GGCTTGACCGGGCCATCCGTCGCGGCAAGGTGCCTGAACAGATGGCCCGGTCGAGCCGGGCCATGACGGCGGGAGGGATGGTCCACGGCATGGACCTGGCCCGCCACAAGGGAGACGAATGCATGAACGTCGGCGTGATCGGCCTCGGCACCATGGGAATGGGCGCCGCGCTAAACCTGCATCGCAAGGGCCACACGGTCACGGGCTGCGAACCGCGCGAGGCCGCCCGCGCCGCCTTCACCGCGGCGGGCGGGCGCGCGGTGGCCTCGGCCGACGCGCTGCCCGCCGACCTGGAGGCGGTGGTGGTGTTCGTCATCAACGCCGCGCAAACCGAGGACGTGCTGTTCGGCCCCCGCGGCTGCCTGAGCCAACTGTCCAAAGGCACCGTCATCCTGTGCTGCGCCACCATCTCCCCCGACTCCGCCCGCGCTTTGGGCAAACGCATCGAAGACGCGGGCTTCCTGATGGTGGACAGCCCGGTCTCGGGCGGTCAGGCGGGCGCGCATGGCGGCACGATGACGGTGATGGGATCGGGATCGGACGCCGCGTTCGAGAAAGCCGGGCCGGTGCTGGAAGCGATTTCCACCAAGGTCTGGCGGCTGGGGACCGAGATCGGCGTCGGCAGCACGGTGAAAATGGTGAACCAGTTGCTCGCGGGCGTGCATATCGCCACCGCCGCCGAGGCCCTCGCCCTGGGCATTCGCGCCGGCGCCGACCCGAAGACGCTGTTCGAGGTCATTTCGGAATCGGCGGGCAGTTCGTGGATGTGGCAGAACCGCGTGCCGCACATCCTGGCCGGGGATGACACGCCGCTCTCGGCGGTCAACATCTTCGTCAAGGATCTGGGGATCGTGCTGGATCAGGCGCGCGGCCTGACCTTCCCGTTGCCCATGGCGGCGGCGGCGCATCAGTTGTTCCTGGCGGCGGCGGCGAACGGCCAGGGGTTGAAGGACGATGCGTTCGTGATCCGGGTATGGGAAGCGCTGGCCGGGATCACGCTGCCGAAGGGGTGAGGCTGGACGCTCAGCCCCTGGCCCATCCCAACGCTTTCCCGGTTCCACCATCCGCTTACATCCACCGAGGACGCGGAGGGACAGAGGGCACGGAGTTAACCCCCCCAATCTTCTCCGCGTCCTCCGTCCCTCCGCGTCCTCGGTGGATGAAGCGGGCATCGCGATGGGCACGGGCGGTGGGGAGGAAGATGCCAGGGGGCCGCACCAGGAACGGCGCCTCCCGGTGATGACGAAAAACAGGAGAACCCATCATGCTGGCGGTGCGTTGCCACACCTGGATGCCGTATCGAGACCTCGAAATCGAGGACATCCCGCCCCCGTCCGCCGGTCCCGGCCAGGTGCGGATCGCTGTCCATCACGCGGGCGTGTCCTTCGCGACCAGCCTGGTGACGGAGGGACGCTATCAACGCAAACCGCCGCTGCCCTTCTCGCCCGGCACCGAGATCGCCGGGGTGGTCGATCAGGTGGCGCCCGATGTCACACATCTGAAGGTGGGCGACCGCGTCGCCGCGGGCATCGACTGGGGCGGCCACGCCGAATACGCGGTCGCGGACGCCACCACCGTTTACCGTATTCCCGATGCCCTGCCGTTCGATGTGGCGCCGCAACTGCCGCTATCATACGGCACGTCCTACGCCGCGCTGGTCTGGCGCGCGCGGGTTCAGCCGGGGGAGACCGTGCTGATCCATGGCGCGGCGGGCGCGGTGGGCCTCGCCGCGGTGGCGTTCGCCAGGGCGCTTGGCGCGACCGTGGTGGCGACCGCCTCGACGGCGGAGAAACTGGCCCTGACGCGGGAGCACGGCGCCGGTCACACGGTGCTGTTTCCCTCCTCCACGGCGCTGGACGACCTGCGCGCGTTGCTGCCGCGCGGCGCGGATGTGATCTTCGACCCCATTGGCGGCGATGCGTTCGATCTGTCGCTGCGCTGTGTCGCCAACAGCGGGCGCATCCTGGTGATCGGCTTCGCGGGCGGGCGGGTGCAGCGGATCCCCGCCAACATCCTGCTGGTGAAGGACGTGACGGTGCTCGGCTTCAACTACGGCAATTACATCGGCTGGGGCCGGACCGACGAGCGCAAGCGCCACGAACCCGCCGTGCGCGCCGCGATGGAGCAGATTTTCGCGTGGTACCGGGAGGGCAAGGTGCGCCCGGTGTCCTCGCATCGTTTCCCGTTGCGGGAGTACCGCGAGGCGATGGACACGGTGCTGAGCCGCCGGTCGATGGGCAAGGTGGTGCTGGAGATGCCGGTCGTTGAGGCGTGCGCGGGCGCCTGAAGCGGCGGAGAACCTTTCCCGATATCGAAAGGCGGGCGCGGACTGGTATAAAGCCCAGGCTGAAATGAGGGATGGTGAACATGCGGTGGTCACGGTTTCCGGGGCGCGTCCTGGCTGGTCTGATCCTTGTCCTCGCCCTGGGCGTGCCGCCCGTGCTGGCGGCGCCGCCTGTCTGCGCGCCGGAGATCGTCGGTCCCTGGACCGGCAAGGTCTGGGACCAGGGACGCTACAAGGTGCTGCGCACCGATTTCTCCACGCGATCGGGGGAACTGACCGGCATCTACCATGTCGAGGAAGAAGAAGGCGGCTATGACGGCACGCTGACCGATTTCACCCCCTCCGGTCCTTGCGCGGGGACGTTCCACTGGCATGATCGTTTTGGAGACGGCGTGGTACAGGTGGATTTCCGCCCAGACCGTGACAGGTTTGATGGCGAGTGGGGCTCGGACAAGCCGCTGAAGGATTACATCTTCAACGGCCGCCGTATCCGTCCCGTGCCGGTGGGGTAAGGGCTGGATCGCCGGGTGAACGGCGGGCACGCCGCGGAATCACGTCGTGGTGAACAGGCTCTCATACAGACGATCGACATGCGCGGCGCGCAGCGCCTCATGAACGAATGAACCATCGTCATGGGACGGGGCATCAATGCGCCGGTCGCCTGTCAACGCGAACAGCTCGGGGCGTTTCATGGCCAGCCTGAGCAGCCGTTTCGTGGGCGCGGAGGGTTGAATGTCTCCACTTTCGTATTTTTCAAACGCTTTTTCACCCGCGCCGAACACCAGCCCGGCTTCACGTTGCGTCAGCCCGCAGCGTTGCCGGATGGCGCGGATCACCACGGGGACGAAGACCTTTTCGCCATGGGCCAGCGCTTTCGCTGTGCGCCGCGCCATCTCCGCGATCTGGTTGTCCTCGTCCACCAGTTGCCCTTCCATGTCGTCCGGATCGGTGAGCGAACACCACCAGCCCGGTTGCAGATAGAAGTAGATTTTCCCCTCAACTTTAAAAGACACGCGTTTTTCACCGCGCGCCATGGGGCGGCCCGATTCCGCACTGGGCAAGGTATCCGGATAGTCCCTTGGATTTTTTCGCACGGTCACGCTTCCTTGAAGCTGATCAACAACAGTGACTGACGCGCATCGAGCGTGAATTTCACGTAGAGTTCGCGGCCTTCATGCCTCGGCCTGTAAACATCCTGCCAGATGCGGTGATCCACGAGGGATGTCATCGATTTCTCAAAAGCCGCGTGCGTCAATGCCTGAATGACGGTCACGACTTGCTGATCGTCCATCGCGAGTCCGTCCGCTCCCTGTTTGGAGACGAACGAGCGATTCAGAGAAGCCGCATCAGCGAAAGCCGCTTTGATGTTCGCGAGCAGATAATGCGGCCTGCGTTTCTCCATTCACCCATCATGCCCCCATTATGGGGGATAAATCAAGATTGTCAAGATAAACCCCCATGATGGGGGTTTGGCCTTTTTGCTCATCCCCGCCCTGGGATGACATGCGCGTGCAAAACCAACGTCCGGCAAAACCAGCGCATCGCCCCTCACCCCCGCTTGCCCCCTTCCTCCACGAACGGATTCTTCGTCCCGCGCAACTGCAACCGGATCGGCGTGCCGGGCAGATCGAATGTCTCGCGCAGGGAATTGACCAGATACCGGGAATAATCCTCCGGTATCCGTTCCGCCCGCGTGCCGAACGCCAGGAAGGTCGGCGGGCGGGCCTTCGCCTGCGTCACGTAGCGCAGTTTCAACCGCCGTCCGTCCACCAGCGGCGGCGGATGTTTTTCCAGCGCGTTCTCGAACCAGCGGTTCAGTTCCCCGGTGGTGACGCGCTTGTTCCAGACATCGTGCGCGCGGCGCACGATGGGCAGCAGCTTCTCCACCCCGGCGCCGGTCAGCGCCGAGATCGTCACCACGGGAATGCCCTTCATCTGCGTGAGCGAGGTCTCCAGCCGGTCGGAGATTGCCTTGCGCGTGGCGGAGCGGTCCTCCACCGCGTCCCATTTGTTCAGCGCCAGCACGCAGGCCCGGCCTTCCCGCTCGATCAACTGGGCGATGCGCAGATCCTGGTCGTTGATGCCCTCGGTGGCGTCGATCGCCAGGATCACCACCTCGGCCATTTTCAGGGCGCCGATGGCCATCCAGGTGGACATTTTCTCCAGTTCCGCCTCGATCCGGGCCGGGCGGCGCAGACCGGCGGTATCGACGATCTCGATCCGCCGCCCGTCCTCCCCGGTCAGGACGGAGGTGATGGCGTCGCGGGTCAGGCCCGGCTCCGGCCCGGTCAGCATCCGCTCCTGCCCGATCAGCCGGTTCAGCAGCGTCGATTTCCCCGCGTTGGGCCGGCCCACGATGGCGAGTTTCAGCGGCTTGTCCGGTGCGTCCTCGTCGTCCGCCTCGGGCTCGGGCGGCAGGCGGTCGGCGATCTCGCTCATCAGATACGCGATGCCGTCGCCATGCTCGGCCGAGACGCCGACCGGATCGCCCAGACCGAGTTCGTAGGCGTCGAGGATGGAGGAGGTGGCGAGGCGTCCCTCCGCCTTGTTCGCCACCAGCATCACTTCGCGGCCCTGGCGGCGCAGCCATCGCGCGAAATGCCGGTCCGAGGGGGTCAGCCCGGCGCGGGCGTCGATGACGAACAGCACCAGGTCGGCGTCGCGCACCGCCACGCCTGAGCCCTCGCGCATCCGGCTCGCCAGGGTTTCGGGCGCGGCTTCTTCCAGACCGGCGGTATCGACCAGCCGGACCAGACGGCCGCGCAGCATGGCCTCGGCTTCCTTACGGTCGCGGGTAACGCCGGGGGTGTCGGCCACCAATGCCGCGCGCCGGCCCGCGAGCCGGTTGAACAGCGTGGATTTGCCGACATTCGGCCGGCCCGCGATGACGACGACGGGCGGCATGTGTGTTTCCTTCTATCTCCAGGCCGTCAGGCGGGCGTCGTCGGTCACCGTCAACAGGGTGCCATCGACGACGACCGGCGCGAACGGCGCGGGTGCGTCGGACAAGGACTGCTTGCCCAGGATTTCACCGGTGAGGGGGCTGATCGAGAGGGCTTCGCTGTTGCTGCCCAGTACGATCAACCGGTTCCCGGCCAGCACCGGGCCATACCAGGTGATGAGGCGCCGCTTTTTCTCTGGATTTTCCCAGCGCGGCAAGGCCGAGACCCAGGCGATGCGCGAGTCCTCGGTGTTGATCGCGCCGAGTTCCTGGTCCAGCGAGACCAGGAACATCCAGTTGCCCGCGATCCACGGCGTGCTGGTGCTGGCCGCGCGGCGTTCCCAGATGCGCCGTCCGGTGGGCAGATCAACCGCCAGGGTGATGCCGCCCATGCCGGTGGCGAAGACCTGGTTGTTGCTGATAACCGGGGCGCCGATGATCGCCAGGAAGTCCACCAGGCTGGACCGCCCCCGGACAATGCCCAGTCCGTCGTTCCAGACGACGACGCCGGTTTCCGCGCGCAGCGCCGCGATTTCCCCCGAGCCGAAGCCCGCGACCACCATGCCTTGCGCGCAGGCGGGCGCCGGTCCGCCCAGTACGGTGGTGGGGGAGGCAGTGGACTGGTACGACCAAAGCTGGCGGCCATTCTCCACCGACAGCGCCAGCAACCGGCTGTCGATGGTGGTGAGGAAAATCCGTCCCTCGGCCACCGTCGGCGCCGAGCGGGCGTTGACGCCCAGGGAATGGCGCCATTTGACGGCGCCTTTGGCGGCGTCGAGCGCCAGCAGTTCGGACATGCCGTTGACCGCGTAGACCGTCCCCGCGTCCCAGCACAGCCCGCCGCCGACATTGCTGCTGTCGAGGTCGCGGTCCACCGTCACCGTGCGCCACAGCCGCGCGCCCGTGCCGATATTGTACGCCGACACCACCGAGTCCGAGTCCATCGCGAACACCACCCCGTTCGCCACCACCGGCTGGGCGAGGATTTTACGCCGGTATCCCCCGCCCTCGCCCAGATCGGCGCTCCAGGCCTGGGTCAGCGTGGCGCCCGCGTTCAGATGTCCCATCAGATGCGCCGCGTTGCCGCCCGCCTGCGCCCAGGCCGTGTTGCGCACGGGGGCGGGGATGGTCACGCGCGGCGCGGCCTCGTCGGGGGTGAAGCCCCGGCGCGCGTCCCGCAAGGGCTCGCGCGTGCCGGGCAGGGGCTCTTTCTTCGAACTGAACCATCCCTCGATCGTATCGCACCCCGCCAGCGCCAAAGGAGCCGCCAGCAAGGCACGCCGGCCCCAAAGGGCCTTGTCCGATCGCGGTTTCCCACCGTCCATGCCGCTCATCCACCCATCCGTTCGAGCAAGGCGCCCGCTCTGCCCCGCACGCCACTGGGCGCGGTGGTATCCTCAGCCAGTTTCTTCAGCCGGACCTTCGCCGCGTCGGCCCGGCCCGCCCGCAGATCGAGCAGCGCCAGTTGCTCCGCCGCCATCGACCGCCATGTGTTGCCCGGCGCCGCCAGCGGCTGCAACCGCGCCTCCACCAGCGCGGGATCGCCCTGATCGGCATGATACAAACACCAGGTCAGGCTGGCGAGATCGCGCAACAGCGGATCGACCGCCTTATCGGCCGCGATCTGGTCCCACAGCGCCGACGCCCCGGCGAGATCCCCCG
>JAYVCG010000086.1:0-8705 GCA_043750075.1 Acetobacteraceae bacterium
TGATCTGGAAGCTGGCGATCCCGCTGGCCTTGCTCACCGCGACGATGCTGGGACTGGTGGCCTTCGCGGCGGTCAGCATGAACGCCATGAGCACCACCAACACCCGCGTGATCGATGTGTACGCCGCCCGCCGCGCCGTGTTGTGGGAAGTCATGGCTTCCCTCAACGATGTTTCCAATCAGATGAAGAACACCATCCTGGCTTCCTCGCCCGAGGAAATACGGACCTACACACGATCCGCGCGGACACTGGGGGACCAGGCGCGCGAGGGGATGGACAGGCTGATCGCGTGGTCAGACAGTCCCGAGCGGAAGGCGCTGACCCAGGGGTTGAAACGCCAAATGGAGGAAATGCTCGTCTCCGTCGATAAGGTTCTGGAACTGGCGTCGCGGAAAGAAGACGCGGCGGCGGTCAGGGCCAGCAACGATTTCGTGTCACCGCCGCGCGCCAAACTCATGACAACCCTGAAGGCGCGTGTGGATGTCCTGACCCAGGAACTGATGGATGTCAGGGCGTCCGGCATCGCAGCCGCGCGTCAGGCGGCCCTGCTGCTGATGCTCCTGGCGGCCGCCGGACTGATCCTCTCCCTGGGCCTCGCCGTCTTCATCGTCCTGACCAGGGTGGTGCGCCCGTTGAAGGGCATTGTCACCGGCATGGAGCACCTGGCGTCAGGCGCGCTCGACACGCCGATCGATGGCATGGGGCGCCGCGATGAGGTCGGCGTGCTGGCCCGCGGGCTGGAAGTATGCAGACAGGGCGCGCTGGAAACCCGCCTGCTCACCAGCCAGGCGGTCGATCGCGCCGTCGTCGAGCAACGCGCCGCGCGGCTGCACGATCTGGTGCGGGCGTTCGAGGAGAAGGTGACGCATCTGGTATCCACGCTGACCGGCGCCTCCTCCACCCTGGAAACCACCGCGCGGGCGATGTCGGTGACGGCGCGCGAGGCCAACGAGCAGGCCAACACCGTGGCCTCGGCCGCCAGCGAGGCCAGCGGCAGCGTGCAGACCGTCGCCTCCGCCGCCGAGGAACTCACCGCCTCGATCGGCGAGATCACCCGCCAGGTGGCGCAATCGGGCACCATCACCGAACGCGCCGTGGCCGACGCGCGCCGCACCGACGCCATCGTGCGCGCCCTGGCCGAAGGCGCCCAGAAAATCGGCGATGTGGTCGGCCTGATCACCAACATCGCCGGTCAGACCAATTTGCTGGCGCTGAACGCCACGATCGAGGCGGCGCGGGCGGGCGACGCGGGCAAGGGCTTCGCGGTCGTCGCCTCGGAAGTGAAGAACCTGGCCCAGCAGACGGCGAAGGCGACGGAGGAGATCGGGGGGCAGATCGGGCAGATCCAGTCCGCGACCGCCGAGGCCGTCACCGCCATCCGCGGCATCACCGCCGTGATCGAGGAAGTCAGCGCCATCACCACCGCCATCGCCGCCGCCGTCGAGGAACAAGGCTCCGCCACGGCGGAGATCGCCCGCAACGTCCAGCGCAGCGCCACCAACATGAACGAGGTTACTTCCAATATCGCCGGGGTCAGCCGCGCCGCCAGCGAAACCGGCGCCGCCGCCAACGAGGTACTGGGCGCGGCCGGCGGGCTGTCGAAACAGGCGGAGGCGATCTCCGTCGAGATGCGCGATTTCGTCAGCGGGGTGCGGGCGGCGTGATCGCGCGCCGCGTCTGGCGCCAGTGGGGTGGAAAGACTGCTTTTTTAACACAGAGATTGAAGGCGAGGCCACGGATTACACAGAGCCTTGTACCACCGCGCGAAGCGCCCGGCCCATGGCACGCCCGCGTGTCAGGGACACGAGATTCCAGGCGATGCCGCCACGCTTTGTGTAACAGGGCCATTCGGTTCTCCCGTGACGCCGTGCGGGCGGAGGGGACGCGAAAGGCTTCAACACGGAGGACCACGAAGAAGGAGAACCGCGGGCGGACCTCCTCTGACACGAGCAGGGCCGCACCATCTTGGGTTTCCCTTGAAAAAACCTCCGTGCCCCTTCGTGGTCCTCCGTGTTAAGGCCTTTCGCGTCCCCTCCCTCCGGCACGGCGCTGATCCGGGCGCGGCCGCGGAGAACCCAATGACCCCGCCCAGAGGCGGCGAGGCCTGGACCCCTGGCCATAAACCCGCTTTGATCGCCGGGCGCGCGGCACAGAGGAGCTTCCCCGATGGCGATCATCGATTCCCAGGTCCATGCCTATGAGGCGAACACGGCGAAGCGCCCGTGGCACACCGTGCCGAACTGGCCCATGCATGTGACGGGCGGCGAGATGGTGGCGGCGATGGACGCGGTCGGCGTCGATGGCGCGATCTTCATCTCGGCGTTCGGTCTGTACCGCTACGACGCCAGCTACGCGATGGAGGTGCAGCGCGCCCATCCCGGCCGGTTCGCCATCGTCAAGCCGGTCGATCCGGACGATCCGGCGGTGGCGGAGGTGATCGCCGACTGGAAGAAGATTCCGGGCACGGTGGGCGTGCGCATCATGCTGCCGGAAGGATCGGGGCGGGCGGCGGACGACCCCGGCCTCGACCGCATCCTGCGCGCGGCGGCGCGGGTCGATTTCCCGGTCAACATCCTGTGCTGGGACAATCTGGAGGTCGGCACCGCGCTGATCGACCGCCATCCCGGCACGCGGTTCATCCTCGACCATCTCGGCCTCGTCCAACCCCACGTCCCGCCCGCCCCGCCCCAGCCCTGGGCCGATCTGCCGCGGGTGCTGGAACTGGCGCGGCGTCCGAACGCGGTGATCAAGGTCAGCGGCGCCTGCACGCTGGCGCGACAGCCGTATCCGTTCCCGGACATCTGGGAGCCGCTGGCGCGCGTGTTCGACGCCTGGGGGTTCGAGCGGTGCCTGTGGGGCACGGACTGGACGCGGGCGTTCGCCGTGGTCAATTACGAGCAGGCGGTGGAGCCGTTTCGTCTCACGGACCGGCTGAGCGATGGGGAGCGGGCGATGTTGATGGGTGGGGCTTGCGCGAAGGCTTATGGGTGGGTGCCGGGGGAGAAGGGGTGAGGTCATGGGGGGTGAGAGAGGTATTTACGGATATCGGTATTGGCAGTCGTCTCCTTATGATCGGCCTTCGGCGGCTGACGGAGTTAACAGGGGGGCTATCGTCCAGCCCTTTGGCTCTGATGGAGATGAGGCAAATTCTGTGCCCGCTTTTCCTCGTCACAATTTAGACGCGGCCTCTGACCGCCACCTACATGGGGTGAAAGTGACCGGCGACAGGCGAACAGGAGCCTGCTAGACAGCGAATCAATGTTATCCCCGTACGAAGACCTCATGCGCGTCGTTGATCCCACTACAACGCCCGAACAGCGCGTGGTGGCAATGCGCGGTTTCGCCGAACATCTGAACTGGACGCCGAGCTACGAGGTCCAGGGTTCTTTTGGAGTTGACGCGGTAAGCGGCCACCTTGTGGTGGAGCATGGCCTCGAAAATTCTGTGACCATCTCCTTTTTGAAAGCTCCATATTGCGCGCGTGATCTCAACCCCACCCAACTCCGGTCTCTACTGGGTGTGTCGTACAACAATCTTGTCGAATGGCATTTGTTCGTGTCGCAAAGCGACGTCCGGCGGATCAACAACTTGGCCGACCCCAACCAAGGTCAGAACGCCGACCATGTGGATATGCTGAACCGATCTGATTTTGAAAGGCATCTGTCCGCCTCCGACCTTAATCGCTTGCTCAATACCGACGGTTTTCGGCGCTCCATTAAGAGTTGCGATGAGGCTCTTCTTCAGGTGGTATCGCGCTGGAAGCCCATGTTGAAGGCCGACTATAGTGAGATAGAAAATCGTCACATATCCGCATTGTTCAATGCTTTAATTTTTGTGCGCGGATGCGAAGATCGTGACCTTGATGCCCCTCCTGGCAGAAGCCGCCTCCTCCTGAAATGCCTGTCTGAGAGCATAGGCGAGGAGCTAGACATGGCTATCGTATTAGCCGATGCTTTAAGAAGGACACGCGTCGATACTGAGCTTTCCGAATTTGTATCTCTCGATGCGCTACGACCGTTTCGCGCCGTCGATCGGACGACGGCGGCAAACCTATTCAGAGACCTGTATGCGCCACGTGATGCCATGTATGACTTCAATTTCGCATTGATGTCGAAGCACGCGCTAAGTCGTATCTACGAGAAATACGTCGCCTTGCTGAGGCAGGATGAGAATGGCGATGGCCCTGGTCGTCAATTGAGTTTCATGGCCACTGTTCCGTCGGAAAGCGCGCCACTGAAAGCTGGCGCGGTGTATACGCCCCAGTTCATCGCTGGTTTTTTTGCCAGGTATGTCAGGGATAATGTCACCCCGCGGCGTTTTCGGTCCATGCGTACCATCGATCCCGCATGCGGCTCCGGAATTTTTCTCCGGACCCTTCTAGAACTTCAATGCGATCCGATTTTACCGGGCACTACGCGAACGACGATCCGGCAGGCGTTCTCGCAGACCTTCGGGATCGACAAGGATCCTAACGCGTGCGAGGCAACGCGCTTGTCTTTGGCGCTACTTCATCTTGTCGCTTTTGGACAACTCCCGCGATCAAAAGAACTTCTCATTTCAAACCGGGACGCGATCAAGGACGCTCTTGAGGGTAAACTTGAACTCGCGAGCTACGGTGCTGTTATCACAAACCCTCCATACGTGAAACTGGATCATCTGAGCGCGGAAGAGCGTGAAACCTACCGACGCTTTCTGGGTGGCGGAGAAGTTGGCCGTATCGATGCCTATGTGCCCTTTGTGAAGCTTTGCCTAGAGTTGGCCGAGCCAGACGGCTTTATCTGCCTCGTGCTTCCACAGGTTTTCCTCACTGCCGCAAATGCCGCATCGCTGCGTAAAGCTATCGTAGACGGTTTCGACGTACGCTGCCTCGTCGACCTTAGTGCGGTGCCGGTCTTTGAAGGTGTTGGCGCCTATAGCATCCTACTTGTGTTGCAGCGCAGAGCACGGGGGTCCATTGGGGAGGAAGCGCGCGCATACGTGGCCCAGGTTACGGAATTCGCGGGCGCGGCGCTCCAGGCTTGCCTCGACGCCAAAACGGTAGAGACGTCGTATTATAATGTTTATCCGGTAACGCAGCGCTACTTCCGATCCAAGCAGTGGATCCTGGTGAGCCCTGCTCAGGCCCATGTTGATGAGCGCCTTCGTGAATTGCCCCGCTTGTCAGCATTCCTGGATGTGACACAAGGCTTCGTTACCGGAGCCGATGATGTGTTCATCGTGGAACGAAGCTCTGTTCACAAATCGGAACTTGGAATTTACGTCGATTACCTCCCCGATAGGCAGATTCTCAGGTATCGCCTGCCCAAGGAAGTAAATCAAGTTGTTTTCTATCCTTACGAAGATGGCAAGCTTATAAGCGAAGATGAACTGGCGAAGCGTTATCCATGGACCTGGGCTTACCTGACCAAGCATAAATCCAAGCTTGAGATCAGGAAATCAGTCATCGCGCGTACCATTCCTTGGTGGCGCCCCGAAAGGCCGCGGGAGCCCAAGACGCTTCTTAGTCCAAAGATCGTGTGCCCGCATCTGATGCTCACACCGCGTTTCGCAGTTGATGAAAAAGGGACGCGGGCTGTCAGCCATTCTCCCTTCATGGTAATGAAGGAAGAAGATCGAGGTGAGGAAGCCACTTTGCTGCCTTTCATTTGCGCGGTTCTCAATTCGTCAGTCTCAAACTGGCATTTAAGAACATATGCCCCCAAATATGGCCGGGGTTACAATCGGCTTGAAGTGACGCTGCTGAAGTCTCTGCCAGTGCCGGACTTCAGGCGTGTCAGTGCTAGTGCCCTCAAAATAATAGTGGACGGTGTAGAAAAATTGTCTCGTGGTCGAGCAGACCGATATCTTGATGACGAGATAGACCGGTTAATCGCTGAGATGTATGGCTTTACTGGTACCGAGCGTCGTGAGATTTTAGGTATGGGCTGAATGCTGTGGCCACCATCTCGATCTCAACTGTGGATCTCTGGACGAAGCGCGCCAAAGTCGTGCGGCGGCTTCTTTCACCGTTGCTACTGACGGACCACAAGACACAAGTTCATCAAATCGGTCCAGGCAGGGACGCCTTTACCCTTGGCGCGCTTCCTATTGGTGCGGTCGCTTCGCCGATGATCAATCGGGAGGATCCGAGGGTGCCGACAAAGATTCAAGGCCTGTTTGTCAATTACTATGAAACCTGGAAACCGGGTTCGGACGGAGACACCTACCTGCTCGACAGGTCGTACATGCATATCCATTTCCAGAAGGCGCATGTCAGCAAGCAGTTGCTTTCGCTTCACTGCGACCCATCCATAGCCGCTTCCGAACAGCACTATCTATACAAGCGTGGACCCCATCTGCACATTGGAGGTGCTGATCCAAGCGTGGATCACGCGCATATCTTCCTTTGTCTTCATGACGGTCGGCTTGGTGGCGACACTATCGATGAACTGACTTCCGTGCTCCGCGATGCCATAAAAATGATTGAGAGAGAGATGTTTCCATGCTGGGAGCGGGCGATGCGCACCTGAACGAGAAATCCCACACATCACCTCCATCCGGGCGCAACGCATCCAGCACGGCGCTCATCAGCACCGGCAGCATCCCCACCGTCCCAGCCTCGCCCGCCCCCTTCACCGCGAGCAGGTGGACGCGATGAGTCGCCGCTGTCCTTTCAGGACTGATGCGGCCCCATGAGGGATGTGCCATGATCCCCCACGACGCCGTCCGGAAGGCACCGCCGCGCCCCGCTCGAACAGAGTATCCGCGGCACGGCCAGAAGCCTGGGCGGCAAGGGAACCGGGGCCATGAGCGCAGCGATCGAACCAGCCGCCCGGATGGGCCGCGAGGCATACAGGGCATGGGCCAACCGCCAGGACCACGGCCGGTTCGAGCGCGTCCATGGCGTCGTGGTGGCCATGGCGCCCGAGCGCGCGAACCACAACCTGGCCAAGGGCAACGTGCGCGACGCGCTGCGCCAGGCGGTGCGGCAAGCGCGCCTGCCCTGTCAGGTCTTCACGGATGGCATGACGCTCGAGGTGGAGGACAGCGATCACGAACCGGACTGCGTGGTGCGCTGTGGTGGCGAACTGCTGCCAGGGGATACCATCGCGGTGCCCGATCCGCTCATCGTCGTGGAAGTCCTCTCCCCCAGTACGAGCGCCATGGACCGGGCGTGGAAGCGCGAGGAGTATTTCCGCCTGCCCTCGGTGCGCCACACTCTCATCGTCTGGGCCGACCGCCCGCGGGTCGCCCATCACCGCCGCGCCGATGGAGGATCGATCGACACGGTGACCCTCACGTCCGGCCTGATACGGCTGGACCCGCCCGGAATCGAAATCCAGGTGGAGGACATTTACGCGCCGTGAGGTTGCATCGGCACCGGCGCCCTTCACACCCATGGTACGCTGAATGACGGGACCAGGCGTTCACGCGTCCTTTATCTTCCTGGCCACGCTCAGCCCGGAACGCGAAACGGATTGACGATACGCAGCTCCTGGCCAACCACCATGCCGTGCCGCATGTCCTCCGGCCACACCATGCCGCAATCGGCATGGACCGCCGAGGCGACGATCATCGCGTCATGGAGGGAGAGACCATGGCGCCTGGCGAGGGCAAGCCCGGTCTCGTGCGTCTCGACGGTGATCGCCTGGACGGTCAGCAGACCGCGCGGCATGGACGGGAACGCATGCGTGTCCGGCCACGTCATCCGCATCTTACGGCGCGCGACGTTGGTGAGTTCGTTCAGAACCCGCACGCTGATCACGCCGCCATCCCTGAGGATCGCCTCGGCGCAGGGCGATTCGGTTCTGGGTTCCGGGCTTGGTTTGCGGGGTAGCGGCGCGGCCCGAATGCGATTCTGATCCTTCCACGCACTGGCATGAGAGGATACGCGGATGGCTTCGAATACTTCGCCGGACACAGGAGTGAGGCCATCAAGGCAGTCCAGGGGCGGAGAACCGAATGACCCTGCTCTGTATCGGTGGTCTCGCCTTCAATCTCTGTGTTAGAAAAGCGGTCTTTCCGCCACGAGAATGGCGGCGAAGGCCCCGCCCAGCCAAAAAACCCAGGGAAAGCGGGGTTTGACCGCCGGGTTTCGGAGTACGGAGGAACGCGGTCATGAAAGTTGGTATTTCCCTCACCACGCCCGGTCACGCGGGCCGTGTTCCCCCTGGCGCACCGGAGAGCATCGCCGCGCGTCAGGCGGCGGGCGTGTCCGGCCCGGCCTGAAGGCGCGTGCCAGACTTCACGCTGGAACATGCCGCCGGGGGCCGCGTCGCCGGAGTGGACGAGGTGGGCCGCGGTCCCCTCGCGGGGCCGGTGGTGGCCGCGGCCGTGGTGTTCCCGCGCGGCGTGCCTCCGGAGCTGGCGGCGTTACTGGACGATTCGAAGAAGCTCACCCCGGCCCAGCGCGCGCGTGCCCTGGCCGCGTTGCGCGCCTCGGGGATGGCGGAGATCGGCATCGGCGCCGCCTCGGTCGCCGAGATCCTGCGGTGGAACATCCTGGGCGCGTCCTTGCTGGCAATGCGCCGGGCGGTGCTGCGTCTGCCGGTTCCCCCGGATCATGCGCTGGTGGATGGCGACCGGGCGCCGGACCTCGCCTGTCCCGTCCACTGCGTCGTGGGCGGCGACGGGCGCAGCCTGTCCATCGCCGCCGCCTCCATCGCCGCCAAGGTGGTGCGCGACCGGGCGATGGCGCGGCTCGCCCAAAGGTATCCGGGGTATGG
>JAYVCG010000087.1:0-3710 GCA_043750075.1 Acetobacteraceae bacterium
TTCGTGTCCTTCACCGCCTCGATCAGGCCGCCCTGGTGCAGCCAGACCTCGCGCACATGGCGGCCTTCCGGCAGCATGGAGATGACGATGGAGGCGCCCTTGACCGCCTCGGCGGCGCTGGCGGCGGTCTTGCCCCCGGCGGCGGTCAGGGCCTGGAGCGCGGCGGGGTTGAGATCGTAGCCGGTGACGCTGTGTCCGGCCTTGATCAGGTTGGCGGCCATGGGCGCGCCCATGTTGCCCAGACCGATGAATCCGATGGTTGCCATGGTTCAGAGTACCTCGAAGATGTCGTAAACGGGGCCCTCGGGCGGGCGGCTGCCCGTGCCGATGGCGATGACGCGGTTCAGCCAGTCGTAACGCGGCGCGGCGGTTTCAAAGGAAACGGCGGTGCGGAAGTAATACAGCGACGGATCGACGAATTCTCCGCTGTTGACCTTGGCCATCACGTCCTCTGGGCCGTGCCGCATCCCGCGATAGGTCATGCCGATCAGGGCGCCGTCATCGGTCTCCAGCACGATCCGCACGTCCAGCGTGGTCGAGGCATCGGGGCGGGCGATGATCCAGTCGGCGCCGCCGGGGAGCACGGTGCCTTTCAGCTTTGGGCCCTCGAACGTGCCGCCCGCGACGAGGCCCACGCGGCGGTTGCCGTTCGGCGTGGCGCCGATCGCCTGCATGCCGTTGACGGTGAGTTTGAGCGTCATCAGGGGCGTGGTCCGGATCTCGGCCATGGGGTTCCTCGGTTGCGGTCGTTGGGAGGCTTCATGCCGGGTCTGGCGGACGGGGGCAACGGGGAAGGATTCCCTGGCCTTGTGGTTCGTGGCGAATTGCTCCAAATCCAACCCACCTTTGATGGAGTCATTCCGTGCCCCATGATCCGCCTTGGTCCATGTGCGAAAGTAAGCTGGCCAAGTCCTTTGGCCATTTTCAGTGTAAGATTCAGGGTGCTGGGCATGGCTGATATCATCAGTAGACGCCTACGTTCGCTTCTTGCGGACCATTTCAGTGAAAAATATATTCTCAAGAATATAGAGTGCGAATTCGAAGATGCTGAGGTGCCTTACCGGCCTGATGAAACTTTCCAGGGTGGAGAACGGCGTAAACTTGTCGCAGGCTATTATAATGGCTTGGATTTTACCGATGTGGTGGATGCTCGCAAGTTTCTCAATGTATGCGCGTCCGTACTGAAAGAAATCGATCGACAACAGGAGAACGCGCTACGTAGCACACCGTCCTGGATAAAGTCCATTCCAAAGCCGGAATCAGAGCATCCGCTTGATCGTTTAATCCTTGAGCTTCACCGTTGCGGTTACGAGTGGCGGGAGGGAGCGATTGTAAACGCGTCTTCTTCCGCGAGGCTTGCTGACACGAAGGCATATGCCGATCGGTTTGACCTTAACCATCTTACTGAACATACCCAACGCATTGAGAAAGCCATTGATGCTGACCCTCCTCAGGCCATTGGTAGTGCCAAGGAGTTGATTGAAACCGTGGCAAAGACAATATTGACCAAACGGAACGTGCCTTATGCGCGAGGGAACGATATCCTGGAACTGGGTAAAGCTGTCTTTAAAACGTTGAAACAAGTGCCTGATGGAGTACCTGAAGCGGCGAAAGGCGCGGCAATCATTAAACGGACTTTATCCAACCTTGCCAGTCTTGTTCAAGGCATTGCCGAACTACGTGGCTTTTATGGCACAGGACATGGCCAAGAGGGTGATTTCAAAGGGCTGCGAGCACGACACGCTAAACTCGCTGTTGGAGCAGCAGCAACGCTGGCTACTTATTGGATTGAGACAGATCGGGAAATGTCCTGATCAAGCACTGTTTAGCCATCGTCCTCGCGGGTTAACCGTGCCCGTGCCATGCGGATAAACCCAGTGGGTGAAGCAGTGCAAATGATCTTTTCCATCATCCCATCTTGCAGTGCGCCCATTGTATGACCATCCTGGTCATGTGACCATCGGAAAGGAACATCCGTTGTCCCATGATCCCACATGGTCCGTTGCCGAGGCCAAGGCCAAATTCAGCGAAGTGCTCGACCAGGCGCGCGATGCCCCGCAAACCATCACGCGCAACGGCCGGCGCACCGCCATTGTCGTCTCGGTGGAAGAATGGGAACGGCGGACCAGCCGTGAGGGAACACTCGCCGATTTCTTCGCCGCGTCACCGTTGCGCGGATCGGGCCTCCGGCCGGAACGGTCCAGGGACCGCCCGCGCGACATCGATTTATGAACTGGCTGCTCGATACGAATGTCGTTTCGGAATGGACCCGGCCACGCCCTCATCCGGCAGTGGCGGCGTTCCTGGCGTCAACGGATGAGGAGACCCTGTTCCTCAGCGTCATCACCCTCGCCGAACTGCGCCGCGGCGTGGACCGTCTGCCCGCCGGACGCCGCCGGGCCGCGCTGCATGAATGGCTGGAAAAAGATCTTCCTCACCGTTTCGAAGGACGTATCCTGGGCATTGACCCTGACGTGGCATCCGCCTGGGGACGGATCATGGCGCGGGCTGAACGGGGTGGAAGAACGCCAGGGGTGATGGATGTCTGGATCGCGGCGATCGCCGAGACGCGTGATCTCACGGTCGTCACGCGGAATGTGGCCGATTTCACGCCTCTGCTGGAATGCATCTTCAATCCATGGGACGCACCCGGATGACCCGCGCCCGCCGGTTGGCGTCCCCCCGCTCCCCGGCGTAGCATCCGCGCCAGCCACAACCTTCAGGGAGACACCGCCATGTCCGCGACCTATCCACTACCGATGGGGGATTTGAAAACCCTCGGCTTCGCCAGCAAGCCGCTGGACCATCTCGACGCGCTGATCCGTTCGCACATCGACGAGGGCCGCTATCCTGGCGCGCAGATCGCGCTGGCGCGGCACGGCAAGCTGGCGCTGTTCCGCACCTATGGCCATGCGAAGACCGAGGGCGGCAAAATCCCCGCCACCAACGAGACGCTGTTCCTGCTGTTCAGCCAGACGAAGGTGCTGACATCCTCCGCGGTGTGGACGCTGGTGGAGGAAGGCAAACTGTCCTTCATGGACAAGGTCGCCGATTTCCTGCCGGAGTTCGCCGCCCGCGGCAAGGCCGATGTCACGCTGGAACAGCTCATGACCCACCGCGGCGGCTTCCCGAACGGCGATGTCACGAAATCGACCTGGACCGATCACAAGAAAATGCGTGCCGAGGTCTGCGATTTCTCCCTCGAATGGACCCCCGGCAGCCGCCTGCAATACCACGCCCGCGCCGCCCACCTGACCCAGGCGATGGTGATCGAGGCCGTCACCGGCCAGGATTTTCGTGACGTGATCCGCACCCGCGTGCTGGAGCCACTGGGCCTCGCCAACGACATCTTCGTCGGCGTGCCGGAATCGCAACAATCCCGCTGCGCCGATACATATTCGAAAGAACCGCGCGATAACTCGTCTGAGTTCAAGACGGCGGGTCTGCCAAGCGGCGGCGGCTATGCCACGGCGCGCGGCATGGCGGCGTTCTATCAGATGCTTGGCAATGGCGGCCGTCTGGGCGATGTGCGCTCGTTCTCGCCGCGGTTGATTGCCTATGTGTCGAAAGGCCATACCGGGGAGATGGGCGACCATCAGATGGACGGCATTCCCATGCATCGCGGCCTCGGCCCGCACATGCGCGGCGAGAGCGACCGTATCCGCGGCCTCGGCACCATCGGCGCCCCGGTCACGTTCGGGCATGGCGGG
>JAYVCG010000088.1:0-4946 GCA_043750075.1 Acetobacteraceae bacterium
ACGATCGCGTTCCTGCTGTGCCTGCCGCTGCTGGTGCTGGTCGCGGGCTTCGTCATCTATCCGGCGTTCTACGCGCTGTGGCTCAGCATGTTGAACAAGAAGATGACCGCCTTCGTGGGTCTGGGCAACTTCGCGTTCCTGTTGAAACGCCACACGTTCCAGCTCGTGATCTTCCAGAGCTGCCTGTTCGCCGTTTCCGCCGTGGTGCTGAAGGCGTTGCTCGGGTTCATCCTGGCGCATCTGATGCACAACATCGAGGGCAAGAACCAGCGCATCTGGCGCGGCCTGCTGCTGGTGCCGTGGGTGATCCCGCTGGCGCTGTCCACCCTGACCTGGTGGTGGATGTTCGATCCCTCGTATTCGGCGTTCAACTGGATTCTCAACCAGTTCGGCTTCGCCAACGTTCCCTGGCTGGGCGTCGGCTGGATCGCGCGCGCCTGCACCATCGCGGTGAACGTGTGGTACGGCACGCCGTTCTTCATGATCATGTATCTCGCCGCGCTGAAATCGGTGCCGGAGCAACTCTATGAGGCCGCGTCCATCGACGGCGCCAACGCGTTGCAGAAGCTGTTCTTCGTGACGTTGCCGATGATGCGCAACATCATCGCCATCACGGTGCTGTTCAGCCTTATCACCACCTTCGCCGATTTCGACATCGTGCGCATTCTGACCGCCGGCGGGCCGCAGGACATGACGCATGTGTTCGCGACCTATGCCTTCCAGATCGGCATCCAGTCCGGCGACATTCCCCTGGGCGCCGCCGACAGCCTGTTCATGTTCCCCATTCTCGCCTTCGCGGCCTTCTTCGTCCTGCGCGGCGTGACCCAGCGCACCAAGGAGATCGCGACATGAGCGCCACCACTCTCGGTACAGCCCGGTCGCGGGCGGCGACGCGCAAAACGAGTTTGCACCAGCAGAGATTGTGGGCGCTG
Organism: Acetobacteraceae bacterium; assembly: GCA_043750075.1. GTDB lineage: Bacteria > Pseudomonadota > Alphaproteobacteria > Acetobacterales > Acetobacteraceae > Rhodopila. Next base: position 933 of record JAYVCG010000088.1, read on the forward strand.
TGGGGCAGTTACGCGGCACTCAGCGTGTTCGTGGTGATGTTCCTGGTGCCGCCGTTCTACACGCTCATCACCAGCCTGAAATCCTCGGCGGAGATTTCGGCGCAGACCGGCAGTCCGTGGCTCGTGAAGAACCCGACGTTGGAGAATTTCTGGTATCTGATCACGTATCCGAACTTCCAGACCTATTATCTCAACTCCGTGATGGTCACGATCGTGACCGTCGCGGTGTCGATGGTGATTTCGATCCTGGCGGCGTTCAGCCTCGCGCGCATGGGGTTCTGGGGCAGTTCGGTGCTCTCGACCGGCGTGTTCCTGACCTATCTGGTCCCACCCTCGCTGCTGTTCATTCCGCTGTTCCAGATCGTTGGCCAACTGGGCATGATCAACAGCGTCTGGTGCCTCGTGCTGCTGTATCCGACGCTGGCGGTGCCGTTCTGCACCTGGATCATGATCGGCTATTTCAGTTCCATCCCGAAAGAACTGGATGAGGCGGCGTTGATCGACGGCGCCAGTTACATGCAGATTTTGCTGAAAATCTTCATCCCCGTCGCGATGCCCGGCATCATCGCCGCGACCATCTTCGCCTTCACCGTCAGTTGGGGCGCGTTCCTGTATCCGCTGGCGTATTTGTACACGTCTAACCAGATGGTGCTGACCGTCGGGATCATCTCCGATCTGATCCGCGGCGACGTGTTCCAGTGGGGCAAGATCATGGCCGCGTGTTTGCTGGCCTCGCTGCCGCCCATCATCATCTACGCCTTCCTGATGGATTATTACGTCGCGGGTCTGACCGCTGGCGCCACCAAAGGCTGATTCCCGAACAGGGTCCTTCTTCCAGACCCTGGCTCCCAGACCCTGGCCCCAGAAACTTTATCGAGGAAACGAAACCCCATGGCTGAAGTCTCCTGCCGCAAAATCGTCAAAGAATACGATGGCGGCGTGCAAGCGGTGAAAGGCATCGACCTCGACATCGCCGACCAGGAGTTCGTCGTTCTGGTCGGCCCGTCCGGCTGCGGCAAATCCACCACCCTGCGCATGATCGCCGGGCTGGAGGAAATCAGCAGTGGCGAGATCCTGATCGCCGGAGAGGTTGTCAACGATGTCCCTCCGCGCGATCGCGACATCGCCATGGTGTTTCAGAACTACGCGCTTTATCCGCACATGAGCGTGTTCGACAACATGGCGTTCGGCCTGAAACTGCGGAAGTTCCCCAAGGATGAGATCAAGCGCCGCGTCGATGAGGCCGCGCGCATTCTCGACATCATCCCGTTGCTGGACCGCAAGCCGCGCGCCTTGTCCGGCGGCCAGCGCCAGCGCGTCGCCATGGGCCGCGCCATCGTGCGCAATCCCAAGGTGTTTTTGTTCGACGAGCCGTTGTCCAACCTCGATGCCAAGCTGCGCGTGCAGATGCGCACCGAGATCAAGAAGGTGCATCAGACGGTGAAGACCACCACCGTTTACGTGACCCACGATCAGGTGGAGGCGATGACCCTGGCCGATCGCGTCGTCGTGATGAACGCCGGCATCATCGAGCAGGTCGGCACGCCGCAGGATCTGTATCACAATCCCGCGACCCGGTTCGTCGCGGGGTTCATTGGCTCGCCCGCGATGAATTTCATGCCCTGTCAGATCATTGATGGGAATGGCGGCGGACTGGCGGTGCGGGTCAACGATCAGATCCTGCTGCCGATTCCGGAAGCGCGGCTGGACCGGTACCGGCAATATAAAGGCAAGAGGATGGTGTTCGGCATGCGGCCCGAGCATCTGTTCGAATATCATGACCAGGGCAAGCCCGGCTGGGAGCGTGTCGATCTCAAGGTCGATGTGGTCGAGCCCATGGGCATGGAGACCATGGTGCATTTCTTCCTTGGCGGTGATCCGATCTGTGCGCGGGTCGCGCCGGAGACGGAGTGTCATCCTGAGCAGATCCTTGCGTTGACCGCGGACATGAACAACATGCATCTGATGGACGCGGACAGCGGTAAGGTGGTCTGAGGCCTTCGGGCTTCGCCCGGACCCGCCAGGAGGGCGCTGCCCTCCTGGACCACCCGCCAGGTGCCGGGCACCTGGACCCCATCCCCTGGTGCCCCCATGAAAGGTTTCCAAAGGCGGGTCGTCAGGGCAGCGTCCTGACACTGCTTCCCCCCTGTCCCAGACCAGGGTATGAGGCGCCGATCACGCCACCAGGAACCAGAGAATGGGCTTTAACTGCGGTATCGTCGGCCTGCCGAACGTCGGCAAATCCACCTTGTTCAACGCGCTGACCGCCACCGCCGCCGCGCAGGCCGCCAACTACCCCTTCTGTACCATCGAGCCCAATGTCGGCCGCGTCGGCGTCCCCGACACACGTCTGAACGTGCTCTCCGACATCGGCAAATCCCTCAAAACCATCCCGACCTCCCTGGAATTCGTGGACATCGCGGGCCTCGTCCGCGGCGCCTCGAAAGGTGAGGGCCTCGGCAACCAGTTCCTCGCCAACATCCGCGAGGTGGACGCCATCATCCACGTCCTGCGCTGCTTCGAGGACAACGACATCACCCACGTCGAAGGCTCCATCGACCCGGCCCGCGACGCGGAGGTGGTGGAAACCGAACTGATGCTCGCCGATCTCGACAGCCTGGAAAAACGCCTGACCGCGGCACAGAAAAAAGCCCGCGGCGGCGACAAGGAAAGCCTCGCCGCCGTCGCCCTGATGGAACCCCTCGTGGCGGTGCTGCGCGACGGAAAACCCGCCCGCACCGCCATCCCGCCCGGCCAGGAAGAGGCGGTGCGCCGCCTGCAACTGCTGACCTCCAAACCCGTGCTCTATGTCTGCAACGTCGAGGAAAGCGCCGCCGCCACCGGCAACGCCTTTTCCGCCGTGGTCGAAACGATGGCGGCGGAACAAGGCGCCCGCTGCGTCATCGTCTCCGCCGCCATTGAGGCCGAGGTCTCCCAGCTTTCGCCCGAAGATCAAACCGAATTCCTCGAAGGACTGGGCTTGCATGATTCGGGTCTGGACCGGGTGATCCGCGCCGGATACGATCTGTTGGGGTTGTACACTTATTTCACCTGCGGTCCTAAAGAAACCCGTGCCTGGACCATCACCAAGGGCACAAAAGCCCCCCAGGCCGCCGCCGTCATCCACAAGGATTTCGAACGCGGTTTCATTGCCTGTGAAACCATCGCCTATGACGATTACGTCGCCGGTAAAGGCGAGGCGGGGGCGAAAGAAGCCGGCAAACTGCGGATCGAGGGCAAGGAATACCTCGTCAAGGACGGCGACGTGCTGCTGTTCCGCTTCAACGTGTAAAAAGCCCAGGGATGTTTGCGGCGGGGGGCGGGAAGGGGCATGCTCCGGTCCAGAACAAGGAGACGAGCCATGGCCTATGAAACCATCGCGGTGAAACCCGTCACCCCCACCATCGGCGCCGAAATCTCCGGCATCGATCTCTCCCGTCCCCTGGGCAATCAGCAATTCCAGGAAGTGCATGACGCGCTGATGGCGCATCAGGTGGTGTTCTTCCGCGATCAGAAACTGACGCTGGACGAGCACAAGAAATTCGGCCGCCTGTTCGGCGAACTGGCGATCCATCCCAATACCAAAGGCCCGGACGGCCATCCGGAAATCCTGCCGGTCCACGCCGACGCGAATTCGAAACGAATCGCCGGGGAGCGCTGGCATTCCGACGTCTCCTGCGACCCCGAGCCGCCGATGGGCTCGATCCTCAACATCAAGACCCTGCCGGAAACCGGCGGCGACACGCTGTTTTGCAGCATGTATGCTGCCTATGACGCGCTGTCCGAGCCCATGAAACGCTTTCTGTCCGGACTGACCGCGTTCCATGACGGCGCCCCCAATTACAGCCGCACCAACATCCTGATCGGCGACAAGGCCCAGAAAACCTTTCCGCGCGCGGAACATCCGGTCATCCGCACCCATCCCGTCACCGGCAGGCAGGCGATCTTCGTCAATCCGGTGTTCACCGTCGCCATCAAGGACATGCCGGAAGCCGAGAGCAAGGCGGTCCTGGA
>JAYVCG010000089.1:0-3950 GCA_043750075.1 Acetobacteraceae bacterium
CCGTCCTCACGCAGTGACAACGAAATCATTTCCTCGAACGCGCTTTCGTCGGCGGCCCAGGCGCTTTGGGTGAGACCGGAGGCGCGGGCGATGGCAACGATGTCGGCGCCTTCTTCCGTCAGGGTTTTTTGCCCGCCGGTGATTTGATAGGCGCCGTTGTCCATGATGACGATGGTGAGGTTCTTTTGTTTCCGCGCGGCGACGGTGCCCAAAGACCCAAGCTGCATCAGGATCGAGCCATCGCCTTCCAGCGCGAACACTTTCCTTTGTGGCTGCGCCAGCGCGACTCCCATGCCGATCGGCACCGCGAGGCCCATGGAGCCCAGCATGTAGAAGTTTTGCGGGCGTTGTCCGGCGGCCCACAGATCAAAGTTGGTGTAGCCGATGCCGCCGATGACGGCTTCTTCGTGACGCAGCAGGGCGACCATGCGTTTTGTGATGTCGAAACGGTTCATTACCTTCGCCTGGTCGCGGCGGCTGGGTTGGTTGTCGAAAATTCCCATGGTGCCGCTCCTACTTCGAAAAGACCTTGCCGCCGGTCAGTAACGGCGACAGAATGAAACAGCACGGCGCCTGGGTGGCGAACGCCTGCACCAGGCTGCGATCGACGATGAATTCCAGCTCGTCGAGCCGGGTCAGCGTGTGTGCCTCGATCAGCAGTGTGTCGAGCACGGGTTTCATCGTGCGGGCCACCAGTTGCTGGCCGATGTTGAACTCGCCCATGGTGCCGCGTTCGGAGACCATCATCAGCGACGGAATTTGAAACGGCACCGACAGCGACGCCAGCGCGTTGGGCAGGGTCGCGAAACCGCTTGTTTGCATCAGCAGGATCGCGCGCCGTCCGCCCATCCAGGCGCCGGCGTTGATGCCAAGGGCTTCTTCCTCACGCGCCACGGCGAAGGCGGTGAAGAACGGATCGGCGTGGATCGCCTCGATCAGCGGGCGCAGCACGTTGTCGGGCACATAGGTGACGAGATCGACCTTGTGCTGTTTCAGCACCTTCACCACGATCTCGTACCAGCTTTCCCCTGGCGCATCAGTTGCCATCGCGTTCTTTCTCCCTCGGCCGCCGGAGGCGTCCTTCGCACGCCTTGCGCCGCCCGGCAACCGTTCGTAGACAGAGGGCCGGAGGGGGAGCATGCCCGACAGAAAACAGACCTATGATGTGATCGTCGCCGGTGGCGGCAACGCGGCCTTGTGCGCGGCGATCACCGCGCGTCAGGCGGGCGCCAGCGTGCTGGTGATGGAACACGCGCCGAAAGCTTTTCGTGGTGGCAACAGCCGTCACACGCGCAATCTGCGCGCGATGCACGACCAGCCGAACGAGGTGCTGACTGACGCCTATCATGAAGACGAGTACTGGGACGATCTGCTGCGCGTCACCGGCGGCAACACCGATGAGGCGCTGGCGCGGATGACCATCCGCGCGTCGTCGGGCGTGTTCGGCTGGATGCGCGAGGCCGGGGTGCGGTTCCAGCCTTCGTTGACCGGCACGCTCAATCTCGGCCGCACCAACGCGTTCTTTCTGGGTGGCGGCAAGGCTTTGCTCAACGCCTATTATCTGACCGCCGAGAAACTCGGTGTCGATATCCTGTACGATACCGAGGTGCTGGCGCTGAACATGGAAGACGGCGCGGTGCGATCGGTGGACATCACCTATCGTGGTTTTCCCGAAACGGTTCACGCGCGCTGCGTCGTGGCCTCGGCCGGCGGGTTTCAGGCCAATCTCGACTGGATGCGGCAATACTGGGGCGACGCGGTGGATAATTTCGTCATCCGCGGCACGCCGTACAATCGCGGACGGGTGCTGAAGAATTTGCTCGATCAGGGCGTGGCGGCGATTGGCGATCCGACGCAGTTCCATGCCGTGGCGCTGGATGCACGAGCGCCGAAATTCGACGGCGGCATCACGACCCGTCTCGACAGCGTGCCGTACAGCGTCGTGATCAACCGGCACGGCGACCGTTTTTATGACGAGGGCGAGGATGTCTGGCCGAAACGCTACGCCATCTGGGGGCGGCTGATCGCGCAACAGCCGGACCAGATCGCTTATTCCATTTGCGACTCGAAAGCGTTCCCGCTGTTCATGCCCTCGGTTTATCCCGCCATCAAGGCCGATACGATCGAGGAACTGGCGGTGAAGATGAAACTCGATCCGGCGAAAATCCGCCAGACGATCGACGGTTTTAATAAAGCCGTGAAAACCGGCCAAAGTTTCGACAATCTCAAACTCGACGGCAACGCCACCGACGGTCTCACCCCCAACAAGACCAACTGGGCGCGCGCCGTCGATAAACCGCCGTATTACGGATATCCGTTACGGCCTGGCATCACCTTCACCTATCTCGGTGTCCGGGTGAACGAAAAGGCGCAGGTGATGATGGAAAACGGACAACCCGCGGGCAATCTTTACGCTTCCGGTGAGATCATGGCGGGCAACATCCTGGGCCGCGGCTATCTGGCGGGATTTGGCATGACGATCGGCACGGTATTCGGCCGCATCGCCGGAGCGGAGGCGGCACGCCATGCGCGAAACTGAGGCGATCCAGAACGCCCGCCGGGAAGTCGAGATCTGCAACGCCTGCCGCTATTGCGAGGGGTTCTGCGCGGTCTTCCCCGCCCTTGAACTGCGGCGCGAATTCTCCGGCGGCGACCTGAGCTATCTCGCCAACCTCTGTCATAACTGCCGCGGCTGTTACTACGCCTGCCAGTACGCGCCGCCGCATGAATGGGGCATCAACATTCCCCGCGCCCTGGCCGAGGTCCGCGCGGAAAGCTACGCCGAATACGCCTGGCCGCCAGGTGCTGGCAAGGCGTTCGAGCAAAACGGCGTCGTCGTCTCCCTGGCCGTCGCGTTGTCGATCACCCTCGTGCTGATCGTTTCGATGGCGATCAGCGCGCCGGGCGCCTTCTTCATGGCCCGCGCGGTCGAGCCCGGATCGTTCTACGCGGTCATTCCACTGCTGGCGATGCAGATCACCGGCCTCGCCTCCTTCGGGTTCGCGCTGTTCGCCATGGGCATGGGCGCCGTGAATTTCTGGCGCGACGCCGGACCCACGGAGAAAGTCAGTCCGAAGGCGTTCGGTATCGCGCTGTGGGACGTGCTGACGCTGAAAAACCTCGGTGGCGGCAGGGGTGTCGATGGCTGCAACGACAATTCCGAGGCGTTCTCGATGCGCCGCCGCTATCTGCACCACGCGATGTTCTATGGGTTCATGCTGTGCTTCGCCGCGACGACGGCGGGGTTCATTTATCATGCGTTCTTCGGCTGGCACGCGCCCTACGCGCTGACCAGTCTGCCGGTCGTGCTTGGCACCGTCGGCGGCGTGCTGATGATGATCGGCACGGTCGGATTGTTCGTGATGAAACTGGTCGATGATCCCATGCCCAACGCGCGGCGGATGCTGGCGGGCGACGTGGCGATGCTGCTGCTGCTGGCGATGGCGGCGCTGACCGGCCTCGTGCTGCTGGCGGTGCGCGCGACGGGGGCGATGCCGCTCGCGCTCGCGGTGCATCTTGGGTTCATCCTGGCGCTGTTCGTGGTGCTGCCTTACTCGAAGATGGTTCACGGAGTGTATCGTTCCGCCGCCTTGCTCCGCCGCGCCGCCGAGCGCAACATGAAACCCCTGGGTGGAGAATGAACACCCTTCGCTGGTCTGAAAGAGGAGCGTTCCATGCCTGTCCTGTCACGCCGTTTGTTCCTCGGGGGCACGGCCGCCCTGCTGGGGGTCCGTCCTGTCTCAGCCCAGGGAACGGGGGCCGCGATGCCGTTCAGTTTGGCGCCGCTGCCTTACGCGCCTGAGGCGAATGAGCCGCATATCGACGCGCAAACCATGACCATCCACCACGGTCGCCACCACGCGGCCTATGTCGCCAATCTCAACACCGCGCTGAAGGAGCATCCTCAGGTGGTGGCCCTCGGCCTGCCGGGGATGCTGGCGAAACTGGCC
>JAYVCG010000090.1:0-9017 GCA_043750075.1 Acetobacteraceae bacterium
GACATCGACGACGTGTTCATGGGCCACGAACACCTGAACGCCACGGGCGAATATGAACACATGTGGGGCATCGGCCGCCACCTCCTCGGCAGTCAGGTCTACGACTACTGGGCTGACCCCTGGCGCCGCATCCACGAGCACTGGGCTGACACCGATCGTTTGAATACCGGTAACGGCGGCAACCTCGTATCGGCCGAGGAAGGATTGCGCTCGCAATGGGGCACCCGCCCGCCAGACAAGTTCATCGGTCATGTCAGCCCCTGAATGGAACCATGCCTGAACGGAACGATGGCCCGAATGGAACCATGCCTGAACGGAAAGACCACTCATGAAAAGCCTCGGCAGCGCCCCCGGTTTCCATCACGTCGCGATCCGCGCCGTCGATTTCGACGAGACGATCCGTTTCTACACCGAAGGTCTCGGCTTTCGCGTGCATCTCCCATTCTCGATCCCTGGACGGATTGACCGGGCGGCGTTCCTCGACGCCGGGGATGGAAGGTTCGTCGAGGTGTTCGGCCAGGGCTCCACCGTCCAGGCGGAAGGCCGCCGCCGCCAGCCCAATGAGGAACGCACCGAGGGCGCGCTGCTGCACTTTTGTCTGAAAGTCACGGATACCGATGCCTCGTACGCCCGCGCCCTGGCCGCGGGCGCGTCCTCCCGTGTCGAACCCGTCACGAGACGCCTGAGCGAAAACCCGCCGGTGGAAGTCCGGATCGCCTTCGTGACGGGTCCAAACGGCGAGGTGATCGAGTTCATGCAAAGCGAGCAGATATGACGGTCCCATCAGGAAAGCACTGACCATGACATCCGACCGCATCATCATCGCCGGCGCCGGTCATGCCGGCGGGTCCGCCGCCGCCATGCTCCGTCAGCTTGGCTGGAAGACCGGCATTTCGCTGATTGGCGAGGAACCGTTGCCGCCTTACCAGCGTCCTCCCTTGTCTAAGGCATGGCTGAAGGGGGAGGCGGACGCGGACAGTCTCGCGTTGCGTCCGCTCGCGTTTTATAACGATGCCGATATCGACCTGCGGCTTGGCGTTACCGTCACGCGGATCGATCCGGCGGCGCGCGCGGTGACGCTCAGCGATGGGGAGACGTTGCATTACGCGCATCTTATCCTCGCCACCGGTTCGCGCGCCCGGAGAATTCCGTTGCCGGGCCTGGAACTCGGCAATGTGCTGGAGTTACGCACGGCGGCGGACGCCGACCGTTTGAAGGCCGTGCTGGGGGCGGGGAAGCGGCTCGCCGTCGTGGGGGGCGGGTATATTGGGCTGGAGGCGGCGGCCTCGGCCCGCGCGCTTGGCGCCGAGGTGACGATCATCGAGCGGGAGCCGCGTGTCCTGGCGCGTGTCGCCTGTGAGATTTTGTCCACCTTCTTTCAGGATTTTCATCGCGCCCAGGGGGTGAGGATTGAACTGAACGCCGGGGTGGAGGCGTTGGAGGGCAAGGATGGTATGGTGTCCGGTGTGCGTCTGGCGGATGGGCGGGTCATTCCTTGCGACGCGGCGTTGATCGGGGTGGGTGGGGTGCCGAACGAGGAACTGGCCAGGGATGCGGGTCTTGTGTGCGCGGGGGGGATTGTCGTCGATCTGGACGCGCGGACCTCGGACCCGGATGTGTTCGCCATTGGCGATTGCACGAAGCGGGAGCTGCCGTTGTATGGCCGGACGATGCGGCTGGAGAGCGTGCCGAACGCGCTGGAGCAGGCGAAGCAGGCGGCCTCCGCCTTGTGCGGCCGGCCGCGTCCGCCCGCCGAGGTGCCGTGGTTCTGGTCCGATCAGTATGATCTGCGTCTGCAAATCGTGGGACTTCCGTTCGATGCGACGGAGATCGTGGTGCGGGGCGATGTGGCCGCCGGGAAGTTCGCGTTGTTTCACCTGACAGAGGACGGCACGGTGCAGGCGGTGGAGGCGGTGAATGCCTCGACCGAATTCATGGGGGGGCGGCGCATCGTGCAACGCCGCAAGAAGCTGACCCCGGCCCAGATCGCGGACATGACCGTGACGATGCAGACACTGGCGTCCTGAATGGATGGTTTCCAAAGGCGAGCCGTCCTGCGGAGCATGCCCAGGGCAGGGCGGCGGGAGGTCCAGGAGGGCGGCGCCCTCCTGGTGGGGTTCAGGGGTAACGCCCCGCGCTTCCTGAGGCTTCACCAAGAGGCTTTGCCCCCTGGACCCCCACCAAAGGCTGGGCCTTTGGAAACCACCCATGGGGGGCCGCGCATACGACATGGCGCGCGGCCAGGAATTCTGCTTAAACCCAACCATAAGCAACCCGAGGGAGCGCTCATGGCGAAGGTCACGTTCATCGAACACAACGGCACACCCCACACAGTGGAGGTCGCCCTCGGCAAAACCGTGATGCAGGCGGCAGTGGACAACAACGTCCCCGGCATCGACGCCGATTGCGGCGGCGAATGCGCCTGCGCCACCTGCCACGTATACGTGGAACCCGCCTGGCTGGGCAAAACCGGCCTGCCCGAACCCGGCTCGCAAGAAGCCAGCATGCTCAGTTTCGCCGCCGTGACCCAGGACGATTCCCGCCTGTCCTGCCAGATCACCATGACCCAGGCCCTCGACGGCCTGGTGGTGCGGATGCCCGAGGGCCAGCACTGAACAGGAGAATGCATCATGAACGCCCCCGTTCATTACGACATGGCACTGGAAGACGCGACGCGTGAGGCGAACACGCTGCCGTTGAGCGAGATCGACGTCAGCAATCCGAAATTGTACCAGAACGATGTCTACCACCCGTATTTCGCCCGGCTGCGGCGCGAGGAGCCGGTGCATTACCGTAAGGACGGCCAGTACGGCTCGTTCTGGTCAGTAACGAAATTCAAGGACATCATGTCCGTGGAAACGCGGCCGGAGATTTATTCCTCGGAAGCGAAACTCGGCGGCATCTCGATCATCGACCGGCCGATGGCGTACCGGCGCTCCAGCTTCATCTCGATGGACCCGCCGCGGCACGACGCGCAACGCCGCGTGGTCAGCCCGATCGTGGCGCCGGCCAACCTCAACAACATGTCCGGCATCATCCGCGAACGCGTGTGCAAGGTGCTCGACAGCCTGCCCAGAAACGAACCCTTCGACTGGGTGAAGCTGGTCTCGGTCGAGCTGACGACGCTGATGCTGACCACGCTGTTCGACTTCCCGGAAGAAGAACGGCACAAACTCACCTACTGGTCGGACATCGCGACCCAGGACATCAACGCGGGCGGGCTGATCGATTCGGAAGAAAAGCGCCTTGAAATCCTGAACGAGACGCTGGAAGCCTTCACCGCCCTGTGGCGCGAGCGCGCGGCGAAACCGCCGGGCTTCGATCTGATCTCCATGCTCGCGCACGGGGAAGCAACGAAGAACCTCGTCAACGATCCGGCGGAGTTCCTCGGCAACCTGACGCTGCTGATCGTCGGCGGCAACGACACCACGCGCAACTCCATGAGCGGCGGATTGTGGGCGTTGTGCAAACATCCGGCTGAATATCAGAAGCTGCGCGACGACCCGTCGCTGGTGACTTCCATGGTGCCGGAAATCATCCGCTGGCAATCGCCCATCGTCCACATGCGCCGCACCGCCCTCGCCGATGCCGAACTGGGCGGCAAGCAGATCAAAAAGGGCGACAAGGTGGTGATGTGGTACATCTCGGGCAACCGGGATGAGGATTCGATCGACAATCCGAACGAATTCATCATCGACCGCGTCCGCCCGCGGCATCATCTGTCGTTCGGCTTTGGCGTGCATCGTTGCGTTGGCAATCGTCTGGCGGAAATGCAACTGATCACGCTGTGGGAAGAAGTGATGAAACGCTTCCCGAAGATCGAACTGCTGGAGGAGCCGGAGCGGATCTATTCCAACTTCATCCATGGCATTTCCCGGATGATGGTGCGGATTCCGGCCTGAACCCGCCGCCGTTTTTTCAAACGCGCCATCGTTCCCCGGACGGAGCGATGGCGCGTTGCCTTTTTTTCAGGGATGAGCATGATCGAGAATACCTCGCTGGCCTTGCTGCCGTTGATCACCGCGACGCTGGTCATGGCGGCGCTGTTTTACGTGCGCGATGGCGCGATCTCGCTTTTCAGCGTGAGCTTCATGCTCACCGCGCTTTCGGTGGTGTTGTTGTTCACTTACATGATCCTGAATGTTCTTGTGTTGTTGCCGCTTTATGCCTGGGTCGTGTTTGGCGGCATTGGTTTGGTGATCACCGTGGGGGGCATCGTGTTGTTCTTCCGGTAGCGGCGCACCACCCGGACCATCGCGACAACAAACCACCGCCGCGCGCGCGTTTGCCGTGCGACACATGCGGCGCGTGCGCGGGCGGACGAAGCGCGGCGCGCGTGCCGCACACGGCGCGGGCAGGGGGTGAGGTCACACGCCGTGTTCCGCGCGCAGCCCCTCACGCAGCCGGGTCATGGCGCGTTCCATCAATCCCGCCGATTGCGCGAAGCAAATCCGCAGGCTGCCCTCGCCCGAGGCGCCAAAGGCGATACCCGGCGCCACCGCGACCTTGTGCTTTTCCACCAGGATTTTCGCGAGGCCCAGACTGTCGGTCAGGCCATCGACGCCGGCGAAGGCATAGAACGCGCCCTCGGGGGCGGCGTACCGCACGCCATTGAGACCCGTCAGCGCCTCTCCGGCCAGAGCACGGCCGGCGGCGCAATGGGCGCGGAACCGCGTCACCGTTTCCGTGTCCGCGACGGCGGCGATGCCGCCTTGCTGCACGAACGGCGCGACACCGGAATGGGTGACTTCCACGATGGCGGTCAGATCGTCGCGCACGCCCTCCGGCGCCACGATCCAGCCAAGCCGCCAGCCGGTCATGATCCAGGTCTTGGAGAAACTGTTGCAGACCAGCACACGATCCTCCGGCTCCGCGACATCGAGCACGGACGGCGCGGCGGCACGCCCGTCATAGATCAACCGCGCGTACACCTCATCCGAGATCAGCCAGGCGCCGTGCCGCCGCGTGATTGCCAGGATCGCCTGGATTTCGGCGGCCGAGGCGGTCCAGCCGGTCGGATTGTTCGGGGAATTGAGAATGAACGCCCGCGCGCCCTTCATCGCATGGTCGAGCCGGTCCAGATCGAAGTGGAACGTTCCACTTTCATCCCGGTCCAGTTCCAGCGCCTCGACCCGCGCGGCGCGCAGCAGCGCCGCGTTGCCGACATTGGGCCAGGCGGGGGAATGCACCACCACCCGGTCACCGGCGCGCACCACGGCGGACAAACAGACCGCCACCGCCGTCATGCCGGAGGCCGTGACCTGAATCCGCCCCTCATGCACCGGTTTGGCGTACAGCCCGTTCAGATACCCCGCCAGAGCCTCCCGCAACGGTGTCAGACCGCGCACGTCGCAATAGCGTGTGTCGCCCGCCAGCAGCGCCGCCACCGCCGCCTCCCGCGCGCTCTCCGGACTGGGCTGGTCCGACTCGCCGAAGCACAGCAGATCGGTGCCGGGCGTGGCGAAGGCGATGCGCGCGACCTCGACGATTTTGGAAGACGGGATGCGGTTGAGGTCCATGGTGGTCTCTGCCTTGTCGTTGCTGCCCCCGTCACGATCACATGGGAAGCAGCGTGCTGTCCCGCAAGGGGTTTCGCCTGATAAGGAAGACAGTCAGGGCGCTGCCCTGAAACCCGCCAGGAGGGCTCTGCCCTCCTGGACCACCCGCCAAAGGCTCGCCTTTGGAAACCATCCATTGGGGGCACCCTGGATGGGGTCCAGCGCCCCGGCCTTGATCTTCCCTCAGGCAATCGCCCTGGAGATGATACCCCCCACATCTTCCAGACGCGCTGGTATGCGCGAATCCGGAACAACCCTCACCGCAGCGAACGGAAGAAATGCTGAATTTCGGTGGCGAGCGCGGCGGGTTGCTCCATGGCCGCGAAATGGCCACCCTTGGCCATCTCGGTCCAGCGTTGGATGTTGGTGTAGGTGTTCGCGGCGATGGCGCGCGGCGGGCGGACGATTTCCTTCGGGAACGCGGCGTAGCCCGTGGGCACGGTGACCGGGCTGGCGGGCGAGATCGGCCAGGTGGCGTGCAGCCTGGCGTAATAAGGCCAGAACGACGAGCCGATCGCCCCGGTGAACCAATAAAGCGCGATGTTCGCCAGCATCCGGTCACGGGCGATGGCGTTCTCGGGGATGCCGTCGCAATCGGACCAGGAACGGAACTTCTCCACGATCCAGGCGGCGAGACCAGCGGGGGAATCCGTCAGGGCGAAGGACAGGGTTTGCGGCCTGGTGCCCTGGATTTGCTGGTAGCCGGTTTCCTCCTTCATCCAGTGCGCGAGGTCTTGGGCGTATCGCCGCGATTCCGCGGTGGGCTCGCCCTCGGGCCGGTCGCGCGGGATGAACAGCAGATTGACATGGATGCCGCACACCGAGCCCGGATACGACTGCCCGATCATCGAGGCGGCGCCCGCCCCCCAGTCGCCACCCTGCACGGCGAACTTCCTGAACCCCAGCACTTCAGTCATCAGATCATGGGCGCAGGCGGCGATGTCCGGCAGGGCAAAGCGTTTCTGACCGGGCTTGAACGAGAGACCGTAGCCCGGCAGCGAGGGGGCGATGACGGTGAACGCGTCCTTCGGATCGCCCCCGAAACGGGCCGGATCGGTGAGGCGCGGGATGATGTCGAGGAACTCGTAGACCGAGCCAGGCCAGCCATGCAGCAACAGCAGCGGATACGGGTTGGGGCCCACACCGGGGACATGCAGGTAATGCACGTCGATCCCGTGCAATGGCACGGTGAATTGCGGGAAGGCGTTCAGCGCCGCTTCCTGCTTCCGCCAGTCGAAATTGTCCTTCCAGTATCCCACAAGGTCTTTGGCATACGCGACGCTGGTGCCAAAAGCCCAGGGCTCGCCGGGGGCGGAGTCGGGGAAGCGGGTGAGGGCGAGGCGGGCTTTCAGGTCGGTGATCGCGGAGTCGGGGATGCTGAGGGTGAAAGGGTGGGGCTGCGCGGTCATGACGGGTTCCTCGGACGGTCTTTGGCGATCTGGGGCATGGAGTGGGGGGTGGGTCAAGGGTCCGGGCTCCTTGTTCCGCGGTCCGGGGAGCGGAAACGGCGAGACCCCGCCGCCCGGCGTTGCCTCCCTCCCCGCTTGCCCTTACCGTCGCGCTCCCCCATCCGGAGCCCCCCTCATGCCCCGCACACGCTTTGGCGCCTTCCTCGCTCCGCACCATCCGGTCGGCGAGCACCCGATGTTGCAGTTCCGCCGCGACCTCGATCTCGTGGAGCATCTCGACAAACTGGGGTACGACGAATTCTGGTGCGGCGAGCACCATTCCAGCGGCTGGGAAATGATCGCCTCGCCCGAAATGTTCCTGGCCGCCGCCGGGGAGCGCAGCAAACGCATCAAACTCGCGACGGGCGTGGTGTCCCTGCCCTATCATCACCCGTTCAACGTCGCCCAACGCATGGTGCAGCTCGACCACATGACCGGCGGGCGGGCGATCTTCGGCTCGGGGCCGGGCGCGCTCGCCTCCGACGCGCACACTCTGGGCGTCGATCCGATGGTGCTGCGCGACCGCCAGGACGAGGCGATCGGCATCATCAAACGCCTGTTCGCCGGCGAGCGCGTCACCGCCGAAAGCGAATGGTTCACCCTGCGCGACGCCGCCCTGCAATTGCTGCCGTTACAGGAAGAAATGCCGTTCGCCGTCGCCTCCCAGATCAGCCCCTCCGGCATGACGCTGGCGGGGAAACACGGGATCGGCATCATCTCCATCGGCTCGCTGTCCGACGAGGGGCTGAACGCCCTGCCGACGCAATGGAGCTTCGCCGAGGCCGCCGCCCTCAAACACGGCAAGACCGCCGATCGCGCCAACTGGCGCGTGCTGCTGAGCTGGCACATCGCCGAGACACGGGAAAAAGCCCGCGCCGAGGCCCGCGACGGCCTGATGCGCCACCATAACGAATACATCGTCGGCACCCTGCAACGGCCCGGCGCGCGGGCGTTCCGCTCCCCCGACGAGGCAGTGGAAAAAACCGCGTTCTCGGACGGCGCCGCGGCCACCATCGGCACGCCGGACGACCTGGTGGAGCGGATCAAATCCGTCCTCGCCATCAGCGGCGGCTTCGGCACCGTCGTCGGCTTCGTCCACGACTGGGCTTCGCCGGAAAACACCATGCGCAGCTGGGACATGGTGGCGCGTTATGTGGTGCCGGAAATCAACGGCTACCTCGCGGGACTGCGCAAATCGCAGGCTTTCGTGACCAATAACCGCGCCGTGTTCGACCGGAGCCGGGAAGCGGTGATGGCGAAGATCATCGGGAACGAGGCCGCCGCCGCGGCGCTGGCGGTCACCAAATCGTCGATGTTGAGTGCCTCCGCCAGCAACGTGCCCGACCTCGATAAGGCCCGCGCCCGCCTGGCGGGACGCTGAGCGGCGGCGCCTGTTCCCCCGCCTGTTCCCCTTGGTGCAGCCAACGGAGGGAACAGGCGCTGTCAACGCAACGCGAGAATGTCCTCTTTTGAGTGCTGAGGCTGTGACGCCGATCACGCCAGCCAAGGCTTTCCGGTTTGGTTGAGGCGCCTGCTTTCCCGTCCCGGCCTGAAATATCCGGGCCATGGGGCGCAGCGAAGGGGAAGAGAGGAGCGGAGCGGACCTTCCCCTGAGTGAGCACCATGGCACACTCCACGTCAGTCGCCGGGCCAGGCCATCACGCGGCCTCGGCCAGCACCTGTTGTGCCGCGATGATCGCATCGACCCGCGAATCCAGTGTTTTCTCGTCCTCGGCGGGGCCGGGAACCGGGTCGGCGCCGTAGACCGTGAAGGCCAGCGGCCGTTCCTTGTGATAGACCCGCAACCGGCCATCGGCGAAATGATGCAGCCTTACCCGGGCGCCACGCAGCGCGGTACCCGGGCCCGCGGTCTTCACGCGATGTTTTTTCCCGCCGCTGCTGAATGTCAGGGCCTTGGTCGAATGTCAGGGCCTTGGTCAGAACCCGTTCCTCGCGCCGGGCCAGCGCCTCATCCAGTTCGTCCGCCGTTTTCGTCCAGGGCCGGTGCGCC
>JAYVCG010000091.1:0-2786 GCA_043750075.1 Acetobacteraceae bacterium
ATCTTCGTGATGATCAAATGCGAGATGGGCCAGGCCTATCGCGTCGCGCGTGAGGCGGCGGACACCATCCCGCAATTGTCGGAATTGTTCTCAACTTCCGGTCAGTACGATCTGCTGGGGAAATTCTATCTGGAGCCGGAGCAGGACATCGGCCTGTTCGTGACCGAGAAGGTGCAGTCTCTGCCGGGCGTGAAGGACACTTACACGCTGATCACGTTCAACGCGTTCAGTGGTGCGGCGGGGTAGGGACACGCGCGGGCGCCAGGACCGGAACAGGGTCCTGGCGCTCCGTTCATGCTCTGCCGTGCCGTGTCAGCGGCGGATGCGCGTACGGGCCGCGCCCATGCCCAGGAGACCGGCCGTCATCAGCGCGATGGAGGCGGGCTCGGGCGCCAGGACCGCCCGGATTTCACCGCTGCCCACGAACGAGGTATGGATGTTCAAATAGGCGTTGCCGTTCGCGAGACCGGCCACGAGCGCCGCTTCCGCGCCGCTGAGGGTGCCGCCGTTCGCGGTCACGAACGCCGGATTATAGCTCGACGCCAGGGTAAGGTCATGAATGTCCGTGTAGCTGCCCGACGTGACGCTGAGCGGGAAGCCAACGAAGGAGGGCAGCTCCGTCGCTATGCCCGCGTTGCCCGCGAAGGTGCGGGTAGTGCAGCAATGGATGTGCGAGGCGGTTGTCCGGCCGATCAGGCCGCTGAAGGTCGCCGAGATGCTCAGGGTATGCGCCACAGTATCATAGACGACGACGGCGGAGCCGGTTCCCGGCGTGACGACGGCGGGAACCTCGGCCGCGCCGGACAAGATGCCCTGATAGGTGATGAGCGTGGCCTGGCCGGAAGACGCCGCCAGAAAGGTGGAAGCCGCGAGCAGCGCGGCGGTGATGAAGCGTTTCATGTGTCTGGAACCCCCTTGATTGGCATGAATGCATGCTCGCCCGTTCGCCGGACCGCATGTTCCATGCTGAGACCATGAAAGAAGACGGCCAGGACAATGGCTTTATTCCGCTTTTTTGAAAGGATTTTGTAAGGACATGGCTGATTTTTTCCGGGCTTTCATCTCATCATGCGGGATTTTTCCATCCCATCGTGATCCTGGATGGGAGGGCGTTGACCGCATCGCCGTCCGGCGTGCGATCATGGCTGTCCAACCGGACATGTTCAGACCGGCATCGCCAGGAAAGCACACCTCATTCCTGATCTGACCCGCCACTTCGCGACCGCGATGGAGCGTCTTGGCCCATTTGAGCCCCAACCACGTCTCGCCGCCGCCGTCTCGGGCGGAGCCGACAGCATGGCCCTTGTCCTGCTCGCGCATCACTGGGCCGCGTCCCGCGGGGGAACGGTGCTGGCGCTGACGGTCGATCATGGCCTGCGCCCGGAAGCGCGAGAGGAAGCGATGCTGACCCTGGACCGCCTCGCCGCGCGCGGGATCGAGGGCCGGATACTGACCGTCACCGGCCTCACCCAGGGGCCAGGTCTGGCGGAACGGGCGCGGGAGGCGCGGTATCGCCTGCTGCTGGACGCCTGCGCCGCCGCCGCCATCCCCCATCTCCTTCTGGGCCATCACCGCGGCGATCAGGTGGAGACGGTGATGATGCGCGCCCTGTCCGCCAGCGGCGCGCGCGGCCTGTCCGGCATGGCGGCGCTGACGGAAACCCGCTTTGCCCGGCTGCTGCGTCCGCTGCTGGATGTGCCGCCCGTCTGGCTGAGAACCTTTCTGACGGCGCGGAACATGGCATGGGTGGAAGATCCCTCGAACCGCGATCCCGCCGCCCGCCGCGCCCGGCTGCGCGCCGCGCGCGCCGATCCGGACGGCACCGGAGAAGGGACGGCCGCCGTCGCGGCGGCGGCGCGCGCGGCGGGTCTCAACCGGGCGGCGGCGGATGCGCGGATCGCCCATGTCCTGGCGGAACGGGCCATGTTCCGGCCCGAGGGACATGCCGTGCTCACCCCCGGTCCGATCGCGCCCGAGGCATTGGCCGCGTTGCTGCGGACCATCGCGGGGGCCGCGCACGCGCCGCCGCGTGATCGCACCGCCTTGCTCGCGCGCGATCCGCGGCCCGCCACGCTCTGGGGCGCGCGGATCATGGCGGCGGGACGGCTGGGCTCAGGGTGGCTGGTGGCGCGGGAGGCGCGGGCGATGGCGGGACCGGTGGAGGCCCGCCCCAATACGGTATGGGACGGGCGTTTCCGCATTGTCACCGCGCCGGAACAAGGCGCCACGGTCGGCCCTCTGGGCGCCGATGCCGCCCTGTTTCGCGACCGCCGCGGTTTGCCCGCGGCGGTTCTGCATGGCTTGCCCGCGGTGCGGCGGGATGGGAGAGTGATCGCGGTGCCCCATATGGGCTTTGGGGACACGCGATGGGTGGTGCTGTTCGACCCTCGTAATCCCGCCGCTTGTGCCCCATTTGTGGTTGGGTAAGGATCGCGACATGAGTGACGTGACAGTTTTTCAACGCCCAGGCTTTCAACGCCCAGGGGGCGTGATTGTGGTTGACGTGCGTGATATGTCTTCCGTTGCCAGGGGCTCCGGCTCCGTGCGACGTTTCCCCACCATGACCCCGAGTGACCCCGCATGAGTAATTTTGGCCGCAACCTGGCGCTTTGGGTGATCATCGCCCTGCTCCTGGTCGTGCTGTTCAACCTGTTCCAGCCCGGCGTTACCCATACCAGCGCCACCCAGATGGCTTATTCCGACTTCATCTCCGAGGTGAACACGGGCCGGGTGCGCGACGTGGTGATCCAGGGACGCACCGTGTCCGGTCAGTTGACCGATGGGCG
>JAYVCG010000092.1:0-6471 GCA_043750075.1 Acetobacteraceae bacterium
CCGCGACAGCGGCGACGGCATCGCAACCAAGCCGCGTCAGTTGATCTGAATCGGATATCATGGCGTCACCAGAGGGCGGAGCACCATGCCAGGTCTGGCAAAGTGAAACATACGATGGAGGAGAGGCACCGGCATGAACGTTACTCACCAGCCGGTATTTCAGGCTACAGATTTAATCTTAAATATGTAGATTATAACAGGGTGTATCCAAGAGCGTATGTAGCCTGAAATACCGGCTGGTGAGTAAAGAAGCCGTCACTTTGGCGAAAAACCATGTCACTGACCTGTTCGCGGCGGAAGGGATCATCAATCCCGGCCTGGAGGAAGTGGATTACGACGATGTCCATGGACAATGGCGTATTACCCTGGGTTTCTCACGTACCTGATGCGCGCGTTCATATTGAGGCGAATCGCTGAACCCGTCACGGCGCCGATGGCCGGGCCGATGAAAGCCTCCCTCATCCACCTTTACTCCGTATCGTCTTCCATCCCCTCGGACGGCGTTGAAGCCGCATCGTCCTCGGCATAATTCGCCGTGATTTCCTCAGCGACGATCCGGGTCACATCGCCGGTCAGACGGCGCATGTCCCACTCGGTGATCCAGCCCTTGATGTATTGCCGCATCGTCCGGCTGGCGGTGCGCTCCACCGCTTCCGGCTCCGGCGGTTCCCACCCGTAAGCGGTGCGGTAAATGCCGGTCAGGCGCGGGATGGCACGTTCCAGTTCCTCCACCCCCGGCGCGCGCAGACGGCGGGCGCGCACGGTCTGCGCGATGTGCCGCATCGCGATCACCGCCAGCCGCGCGTCCTGATGGCGCTCCTTCAGACGCAACCGCTCGGTCAGCCGCGTTTCATCCTGGCGTTCCTCGATCACGGCGGTGACGAAATCGTCGGTGATCGCATAGACGGCGACGATGCCGGGGAAACCGGGCGCGTCCTCCAGCCCCATCCAGCGCGCCAGCCACGCATAGGCCAGCGCGCGGCGCAATGGCGTATAGCGTCCGATCAGTTCGACCTCGTCGAACAACAGACACCATCCGGCATAGCCCGCCGCGTGGAACAACGCCGCCAGGAACTTGATGCGTTGTTCCATCAGCAACGCGGCGGCGGGCATCCGCACATCGAATTTCCGCGCGGCGCCCACGGCGGCGAGCGCCTGTTTGATGTCCGCGACACGGATCTTGCCGCCACCCAGAAACCGCTCGATCTGCCTTAAGGCGCCGGAAGGCAAGGTTTCGCGCCGCATCAGGAACAGCAGCGCGGAAAACACCGGGGCCAGATCATCGCCCGCGCGGGTGATCGCGGTTTCCAGCGCCTCCGCCTTATCGTTCGCGTGACGCATGATGTCCATCGCGGCGGTGATCGCGTCGTCGGGCCGGTCCGGCAGCACCGCCGAGCGCACCGCCGCCTCGAACACCCGCGCGGGGTCGGACAAGGGCATTTCCTTGCTCACCACCACCCGGCTGACCACGAAGTTCTGGGTCAGCGCGACCTCCGACAAATAGCCCAGAAAATGCGATTTCCCGGTGCCGAACCCTCCGGCGACCCCCAGACCTGGGCGGGCGCGGGAAGCGTCAGCCCAGACGCGCTGGAGATGCTCGTCGAAGGCGTGTTCCAGCGCGGGTTCCTCGGTGCCCATCAGGCGCACGGCGGCGCGGTTCGGGACACCCGACCGCAGGGCCTCGATCGCGATGCGGGCCTCCAGGGTCACAGCGTCACCATGACCAAAGGCGCCAGCGGGTTCTGCCGGTCGCCGGGCCGCACATCGGGCCAGATTCGCATTTCGAGGGCCTTATATGTATCGAGGGTGCGCTTGCGGTCGCCGTTGATCAGCGTCTGATCCGCGAGTCCCAAAATGAACAAGCCAGGCAAATGCTCCAGATCGTCGATCAGGGCGCGCAGAACCTCATACAGATCCATCACCGCCGAGGGCGTGTACCGCAAGCCCGTCCCCGCCGCCCGCGCCGCGCGGATCGCCGGGCGCAGATCGAGCGTCAGCAGCAAGCCGGACGCACCGGCCTTACGCAGGAAATGGCACAGCGAGATCAACATCGCCCGCGCATTGGTGCGGCCTATCTGGGCCATGATGTCGAAACCGCGCAGCGCCGCCAGCGGCTGTTTCTCCCCCCGCAGCCATTGATGCACGGGCGTGTTGGACAGGCCCCCCTCATGCGGGTCGAGACGTGAGAGGCACAACGCGATCATCGCCGCGCGGAAATCCCGCGCCAGCCTGGGATCGTCCCACAGATCGCGGCTGAGCCACTGATCGCGATGCCGCGTCATGATCCCCGGCGCGATCCCGAAGGCCTGCGCCAGGGCGGTGGTGCCAAGGGCGGTGCCGGGATGCGGCCAGGGATGGTCGTGACGGGCGAACAAACCCTCCAGATACCGCTGCAACAACCCGTCCCAGGGCAGAACCCGCGCCAGGGCGAAGAAAATCTCCTGCGGCAGAAACAGTTTTGTCTCATCCGCGCTCAGCCGCGCGTGCAGCAAACCGTGGCGGCGGGCGAGCACGGCGCACTCGCTCTGGATTTCCTCCTGCGCCGCGTCGTCGCCCATCACGAATTTCGCCGCCGCGCCCCCGGCTTTGAGGAAGTCAGCGAAGTACTCGCGCTCCATCACGCGCAGCCAGTCGGCGGACAGCAGTGCTTCCGTGCGAATCTCAGGCATGGACCGGGTCCGCGATGAAGCGGACGGCGAAGTAATCGTGCTGCGTGCCGGTTTCGTCATACATGGTCAGGCGTTTCGCCCCCTTGGTGCCGGTGGAGCCGCCCAACTCGAACCGGTGGCCCTTGCCCGTCCGCGCGTCAGGTTCCCGGTCGAGGCGCAGCAGATCGACCAGGAACTCGTCCATTGGATAATCCGCGGCGGCGGCGGGCAGCAGGGTCAATATTTCATGCAGCACCGTGAGCGCGACCAACGGCCCTTCCCCCGTCCCCCAGTCCGGTGTGAGCACCGTGTAGGCGCGCAGCAGCCGGTCCAGGAACGACCGGGCGACGAAACGATTGGGCCGTTGCTGGATCGCCTTCAACTGCCCCGCGATCACACCGGGCCGCAGCCGCCGCTCCAGCCGGCGGCCGATCCTGATCCCCTGGTTCCGTGCCTCCAGCCGCAGGACGACGGGCCAGGCGGTGACACGGCCGTCCCGCTGCACCAGGGTGACATTGGCCGCGGCGGCGGCCCGCGACAATTCCGCCAGAAACGACCCATCCTCGAACACGGCGGCGATGTCGATGGCGGGCGGATCGGCCTCCTGACCGGTCAGGTCCGTTAACTTCGCCGCTGCCTCCCGCAATCCCGCCAGAATGCCGGGCGCGTTCGCGAGCGCGCCCTCCTGGGCGGCTTTCCGCAGTTGCTTCGCGCCGCGGGAAACCTGGGCCGCCTGTTGCTCCAGACGGGCGAGGCGGGTCTCCCACGCGTCAAAAGCGGATTCGAGGGGTGTCAGTGCAGTGCGGGAATCAGACGTTGCCATGACTTCACTATGAGACGGGGTGGAAGGGGTTCGTCAATGACCGGCACGGGCATCGGTCTTCTGGATGGGATGCGCCGCCGCCGTGGACCCTGGTTGAAGACGGGACAAGAGCCGGAAAAAGCCCAGTCCGGCTTCAGCCGCGGGGATGTCTCACTTCAAGATAAAGCCTGCGCTCAAGGACGTTCCGCCAGGCCGCGGCGCGATCTGGCGGCCCAGAAGCACGCGGTCACGATCGGTGGCGGACCTGAAGCCGTCAGCTTGTGCGCCCCTCGCCTCCGCATCGTCAGCCGGGTTGACGAGATAAGGCGTGACGATGATCACCAGTTCGCTTTCACCGCGCTGGAAGTTACTCGATTTGAACAGCGCGCCGATCACCGGCACCTCGCCGGTGCCAGGCCATGCGGTGGCCGCGCCGCTGCTGTCGCGTTGCAATAATCCGGCGATCGCGAAACTCTGGCCGCTGCCGAGTTCCACCGTGGTGTCGGCCCGGCGCACCGTCAGCGCGGGAATGGTCAGCGTGCCGCCGCCGGCCGGGACGCTGATGGCGCCAGTGCCGGAAAGCTGGCTGACTTCCGGCCGGATACGCAGGCTCAACCGCGTGGGGGACAACACGGTGGGCGCCAGCGCGAGGCTGACACCAAACGCCTTGAACGCGACCGAGATACTGGTGCCACCCTGGGCGGCATTGCCCGCGATGGGGACCGGAAATTCGCCACCGGCCAGGAAGCTCGCGGTTTCCCCGGATCGCGCGGTCAGGTTCGGCTCAGCCAGGATGGTCACGCGTTGATCCGCCGCGAGGGCGTCGATGATGCCGTTGATGTCCCATTTCCCGCGGGAAAAGCCCGCGCCGGTCCGGGCGGGAGAACCCGCTCCCGCCTGAAAGGGGTTCAGTGCCAGTGGCAGCCGGGGATCGATGAAGGCGGCGGGCACGGTGCTGGCGGCGCCACCAGGGAACATTGACCCGGAAGCGGCCGTGTTCGCGGGGGCGCCGCTCAGCACCCCGAATTTCCAGGCGCCGTCCGATCCCATGACCTGCCAGTTGAAGCCGAGTTGCCGGGTGATGGCGCGGTCGATCTCGGCGACGCGCACCCGGACGGTGACCTGAACATCGCCAAGCACGGTCATGGTGTCGATGATCCGCGCGTTCTCACCCGCGATGCCACGCGCGATCGTCTCCACTTGCTGGGAGGCCCGCGCGTCCGGCACGCTGCCCCGCAGCACGAGCTGTCCACCCAGGGCCTCGGCAGTGACGGAGCGGGCGCCAGGAATGAGCCGGTGTACTGCCTGCCGCACGTCCCGCGCCGTCGTGGCGTTCACCCCGGCGCGCACGGGCGCGGGCGGCGGGGGGTCGCGCCGGATGGGCGTGACGATGACATCGAAGTGGCCAATGGGCGTGCCGGTGTCGGCCATGGCGATCACGGTGGTGCGGCCGGGCGCCACTCCCATCAGGAACAGGTTGGTTGGTGAAGCCGGTTGCACCCTGGCGATCCCCGGCTCGGCGGACATCATCACCGACGCCGCCCGTGGCAGACGCAGCAACAGGCCCGTCCCCGCCTGGAGGGTCACCGTGCGGGGGGCCGCGTACGCGTCGTGCGGATCGGCCTGTTGCCCGGCCATGGGCTGATCCGCGCGGAGAGCGCGCGGGTCCGGCTGGCTGTCTTGCCCGGACACAGGTGCCATCACCGCCCAGGTCAGCGTGACCCCGGCGGTGAGGGCGCGCGCGCGGCGGCTCATTTGAAATGCACTTCGCTGCGATGCTCGCCCTGGATGACCTGTACTTTTGCCCCAGCCGGTGGCCCAATTGGCGGCCCAGCCGGACCATTGGCCCGCGAAGACGCCTCGGACACATCCGCGCCGCTGACGCCGCCCGGCACGATCACGATGGGATGACCGGGATCACTGAGAGAGCGGGCGGCCAGGCTGAGGCGGCCAAGACGCGCGGACACCGCGAGTTTTTCCCCCTGATCGCCGCTGACCTCCAGCGTGATCGTCGCCGCCAGTTTACCGGCGTTGCCCGACATGGGCGGCCCCTGCGTGAGGTCCTGATCGACCGCGATGACGCGCGTATCGGTCAGGATGGTTTCGCCGGTGACGATTCGTTTCGTCTCCGGCGAGGTGGCGGGAAACTCCTGCGTGAGGATCACATCCACCCGGTCTCCCGGCCAGATCAGACCGGCCACGCCGCTGACCGGATCAACGCCGATCGAGACCGCGCGCGTGCCGGGCGCCAGCACCGCCGCGAGAAAGCCTCTGTCCCTTGGACGCGTGAGGTCGGTGGCGCGCAGAGGCGTGCCCGTTTCCAGGAATCGGCGCACCAGGGAGCCGCGCAGATCGGTGCGGGTATCAGGGGTGTCGATGACCGCGCCGGGCGGCAATTGACCGGAGGGAACGGTCCGGACCGTGAAATCCTCCGGCCGGGCGAGGGTTCCGGATGGCAAGGAACGCGCGGTGACAAGATAAGCAACCAAAGCGGATGGAGACGGAGGCGCTTCGGCCTGAAGCCCCGCCAGACGAGGCGGATTACTGACCTGAAAGGCGATCACGCCAAGCGCGGCCGCCGTCAGCAGCAACAGGGCGACGACAACAACGCGAAGCGACATGCATCAGCTCCCAGGACAGCCCGGCACGGCCCCGGTGAAGCCATTGAACCCGTGGGCTCCCTGAGGCCATAGAGTAACGCATCGATTCCCGGCAAATTTTGACGCATGATCCACAGGGCAATCGCCTGAAAGAAAACAGTCAGGGCGCTGCCCTGAAACCCGCCAGGAGGCTCTGCCTCCTGGACCTCCGCCAAAGGCTCGCCTTTGGAAACCATCCATTGGAGTCACCAATGGGATGGGGTCCAGGGGCGCGGGGCAGCGCCCCGGCCTTTCTTCCTTCAGGCGATCAACCCTGGCCCTCATGCTGATCCCGCGATGGTTTTGACCCCTGATCCCGTGTGAGCGTAGGCTTGAAAAAAGCGAACAGGAGAAACGTCATGCCGCTCGATCTCGCGACACT
>JAYVCG010000093.1:0-4309 GCA_043750075.1 Acetobacteraceae bacterium
TATCGCAACGCCTGTGATTATCAGGTTCAGCAGGCTGATTTCATTGAACAGGCGATAGGTCTGGAAGCGGAATCATCCATGCCACGCGTGGTATCACACGCGGAGCATGACATGGCGTACATGACTGAGAAAACCGTCATACTCGATAAAGTAGCCCAGACGGTGGCGGGATATTTACGCACCAAAGGCCCTTTACCGGTATCAGGGCTGAACCCGGTTTTCAGGATGTTCCCGGAATTCAGCGCATCCACGGTCAGCGGCCGCTGGTTTGGCCATGGATCGCTCAACCGGCTGGTGGTGGAACTGGCGAGACGCGATCAGGACATTAAACTTGACCAATCAGATGCCAGCAACGTGATCGCGTTCGTGGATGAAAGGATTTCCTCACCTCAAGGGTCTCCGGCTCCGTCAAATCCGCCGCCAAACGATGATGAATTACGCGAGCGAGCCCTTTCGGTTGTACGCAATGCTTTATCCGAGGCATCAGAACCCGTGGGTCTTGCCCGTTTGGCGCACAGAGTTTTAAACGAAGTGCCAGAGATGGAAGGAAGCTCATGGCTTGGCGCCGGGCAATTCAGTGGTTTTTTAAAGTTAGCCAATGATCCGCGCATCGCCTTGCTTTCCAGGCATCCAGGCTATGCCTATGATCCTTCACGGCACTCCATCCGTCACAATGCCGCATCCGTTAACAGCCGTCTTTCCAGCCTGTCTGAACCTTTGAGAACATTGGCCATCCAGATCGCTGAGGTGTCCAACTGCCCGGCTTTGATGCCTCACGAATTTCACACGCTTTTCGTGGCCCTGGGCACCGAACTGGCGCGCCTTTCGGCTGAGGAAGACCAGAACTGGGGGCAACAATATCTCGCCGCCTGTGTATACGAGCGGTGTGCTGAGCAAATGTCACCCATCACCCAGGCGAATGTCACATTTGTTCTGACTGCTCTGGAAAGTGAAGATGACAAATGGCGATCTGACGTGAGTTATCATGATCCTCAAAGACTGTCAGAAGCTTTCTGTAATAATGTGGACAGATTGTGCGAGAACGCGGGGAAAAGGCTTACTGACGAGGAATGGCGTTTATTGGGAGAGTGGATTTGCGATGATGGACTGCCGGCAGCGGAAGAGACCAGCCTTGCTGATGGCGATATCGAAGGCGCCGATTCACCCGCGGCGACATAGCACATTTTAAATTTAACATATACGCGTTTCCGGCCTGTCCATGCGGTCACATCCATGCAACCGCCAGCCACACTCACGCTCCCCCTTCCGGCGGCCAGGAGCTTCCCCCTGGCCGCCGCCCAGGCTCAGGCCTTGTCGAGCCAGAATGTATCGAAACGGACACAATCATAAATCCCGAAATATTCCTTCGGGTTATGACCTTTCACATAGTTATAATAGATATCATTGATGTTTTCCCACGCCACCGGCAGCACGGGCGGATCCTGCTCCATGATCTCCTCGCACTGGCGCACCAGGGCCAGGCGCTTCGCCGGATCGACCTCGACATCGATCTTGTCGACCAGGGCGTCGAATTTCGGGCTGGTCCAGTTGGAATAGTTCTGCGGCCCGCCGGTGCGGTACCAGGTGTTGAAGTAATCCGACGGGTCGAGCAACGTCGAAACGATCGCGCCGATGGCCAGATCGAAATTGCCCGCTTTCGCGTCCTCGAACCACACCGAGTCCACGACCGTGCGCAATTTGCACTCGATGTTCAACGATTCCTGCAACATCGCCTGGATCGCCTGCGCCCAGACCTTGAAGCTGGCGATGTCGCGCACCAGGAATTCCACGTTCTTGATGCCGTTGCCCACCCCGGCGGCGGTCATCAGGGCTTTCGCCTCCTTGATCGCGGCGGTCTGATCGTCCTGGTAGCCGATGCGCTTGCGCAACTGATCCAGCGGGGTCGCGAATTCCGAGAACGGATAGATGAAGCCGCCCACCATCATCGGCGCGATGTCCTTGACCACATCGACCAGCGTGGCCTTGTCGAGCGCCAGATGCACCGCGCGGCGGACCCGCGCGTCATCGAACGGTTTCTTCTTGTTGTTCATCCAGGTGCCCTGAATGACACTCTGATAGAAGCGCGCCGTGGACATCCCGGCGGTGGAGGCCGCCTTGCGCGCCGACACCGGATCGCAGATGCGCGCGTAATCCACCCGCCCGGACAGCACCGAGGAGCCAAGCTCGGTCGAGAACGGCAGCAGGTTATAGAACTCGATGCCATCCAGCAACGGCAGCCCCTTGTTCCAGTAATTCTTGTTCCGCTCCATCACCCAGATTTCGTTCTCGACCCGGCGCACCGTCTTGAACGGGCCGGTGCCGGGAATGTTCGCCACCTTACGCAAATTATAGGCGTTTTCCTCCAGCGTCTTCTTGGAGAAAATCACATTCCAGCCGCTGGCGAACGAGGACATCATGAAGTTCACCGGACGCGGCGCGGCCAGTTTGAACTGCACCGTGTGCTTGTCGGGCGCGGTGATCTCGCTGACGGCGGCGAACAGCGTGCTGCGCGGGATGCTGACGCCCGCGGGCGGCTTCGCGATGCGGTCATACGTCGCCTTGACGTCGGCCGAGGTGAACTCGGTGCCATCGTGGAACAGCACATCCTTGCGCAAATGGAACGTATACGTCTTGCCGTCCTTGGCGATTTCCCAACTGTGCGCCAGATCGGGCACGATCGTCTTGCCCGAATCGCGCGGATCGCGCCGGATCAAATTGTCGAACATGCACCCTTGCGTGCCGAGATTGCCAACCGTGCCCGATTGATGCACGTCGAAATGCGGCGGGCGGTTGAGAATGCCATATTTCAGCACGCCCCCCTTCTTAGGGTTCGGCTCGGGCGGCGCCATCTGGAATTTGGACCCGTCATACTCCATCGGAATGTCGGCCTGGGCCCATTCCGGATGAAAACCATAAGCGGCGGCGAGCGCGGCCGCACTGCCCTTCATGACGCCACGGCGCGTCGGTTTTCCAGATGATGCGGTCATTCTGTTCATTTCTCCCTGTTTTCAACCCCGTGGGGCAAATTTTTCCTGACGCGGCGCGCACGCCATGCTACAGCCCACGCCATCGTCATGCTCCCACGGGCATGCCCCCACGGGCGTGCCAATCGGCGCGGCGGTCAATAACACGATGAAATCCAGGGAGTCACGCTTGAGCACGGGACAGGCATTGTTGGAGGTGGACAACCTCCAGACGCACTTCTTCACCCCCGACGGAGTGATCCGCGCCGTCAACGGCGTCTCCTACCACCTCAAAGCCGGTGAAACCCTGGGCGTGGTCGGCGAGTCGGGCTGCGGCAAAAGCGTCACCGCGCTGTCGATCCTGCGCCTGGTCGCGAGCCCCCCCGGCCGCATCGTCGGCGGCGCCATCCGGTTCGAGGGACGCAACCTGCTCGACCTCTCGGACACCGAGATGGAGAAAATCCGCGGCAACGACATCTCGATGATCTTCCAGGAGCCGATGACCTCGCTCAACCCAATCTATACGATCGGCGGCCAGATCAGCGAGGCCATCGCGCTGCACCAGGGCCTGTCGCGCAAGGACGCGATGGATGGCGCGATCGAGATGCTGCGCCGTGTCTCCATGCCCGAGCCCGAGCGCCGCGCGCATGCCTTCCCGCATCAGTTGTCGGGCGGGATGCGCCAGCGCGTGATGATCGCCATGGCGCTGTCCTGCAACCCGAAAGTGCTGATCGCCGACGAGCCCACCACGGCGCTGGACGTAACGATTCAGGCGCAGATCCTCGACCTGATCCGCGACCTGCGCGAACGCCTTGGCACCGCCGTCGTGCTGATCACCCACGATCTGGGCGTGGTGGCGGAAAACGCCGATCGCGTCGTGGTGATGTACGCGGGCCGCAAGGTCGAGGAAGCCGATGTCGATGAATTGTTTGACAATCCCGGCCATCCCTACACCAAGGGCCTGCTTGGCTCGATCCCCCAGCTCGACTCCGCCGCCTGGGCCACCAAGGAACGGCCACGGCTGACCGAGATCAAGGGCATGGTGCCGTCCCTCGCCCGTCTCCCCGCGGGCTGCACCTTCGCGCCACGTTGCACCTTCGCGACGGAGCAGTGCCACGCCGCTTACCCGCCACTGGAAATGAAACGGCCCAACCACTGGATCGCCTGCTGGCACGCCGATCAACTGATGGGAACCGGCGCATGAGCGCACATGCCAAGGCCCCCCTGGCCCCACCCCTCCCCGCCGCGATCCCGCTGGTCGAGGTACGGGATCTCAAGAAACACTTCCCCGTGTACCGGGGCGTGTTCTCCCGCGTCGCGGGTTACGTCCACGCCGTCGATGGCGT
>JAYVCG010000094.1:0-4454 GCA_043750075.1 Acetobacteraceae bacterium
TCCGCAACGCGACCGTCTCGCGCCGGGCCGGACAGTGGCATGTCGCGGTTCAATGGGAGCGTGAGGACGTTGAACCCCCGGCTTCCTCCCTGCCAGCGGTGGGTATCGACGTGGGTATCGCGGTGTTCGCCGCACTGAGCGACGGCACCAGCATCGCGCCGGTCAACCACGGCAAGAAGGCGCTCGGCTCGCTTCGCAAGGCGCAACGCGCCCTGAGCCGGAAGAAACGCGGCTCCGCCAACCGGCGTAAGGCCATCCGCCGCGTGGCGAAGATACAGCGGCGGGTGGCGAATGCCCGCGAAGACTTCCTCCACAAGCACAGCACGGCCATCGCCAAGAACCACGGCACGGTCGTTGTGGAGGCGCTGAAGGTGCGGAACATGTCCGCGTCGGCAAGGGGCACGGCGGACGCGCCGGGCAAACAGGTGCGCCAGAAGGCGGGACTGAACCGCGCCATCCTGGATCAGGGATGGGGGATGTTCCGCACGATGCTGGCGTACAAGCTGGCGGATCGCGGGGGACGACTGATTGAAGTCCCCGCCGCATACACCAGCCAGACGTGCGCCCAATGTGGCGCGGCCGATGCGCGGAGCCGACGGGATCAGGCACGGTTCGCATGTGTCACCTGCGGCCACGAGGCCAACGCCGATACCAACGCGGCGATCAACATCCTACGGCGCGCGGACCGCGCGTTGAAGCCTGCTGAGGGGCACCGTTCCAAACGGCCCGTTGAAGCAGGAAGCATCCGGAGGGCGGCTTAATGCGAACCCTTGGAACCCCGGCCCTTCAGGGCCGGGAGCATGTCAGCTTTGCCTGCGCGCCTCGCGGGAAGGTTTTCCCGCCTGGGTGCATCCTCTGAGATTTTGGTATTTCGAGCGGCGGGGGGCGTTGAAGCCCGCACCGTCGCGCGGCGGCGCGCTGCTGAACGCATGGGGCATTTCCCGTGACCGGATCAGCGTTGTCACCAATGGCCAGCGGTCTCGCGCCGTGCATCCTTTGTTGCCTCCCGCGTCCGGGCCGCGCGCGCGGTTCGGGTATTTTGGGCAATTGCATGACGATAAGGGCGTGCATGTGTTGTTGCGCGCGGTTGGTTTGTTACGGAAAGAGGGTTTTACGTCCTTTCGGGTTGATATCAATGGCGGGGGCATTCAGCACGCTTCTCCCGCCATCCGGCAGGAGATCGAGGCGTTTCAGCAGGCGGAGCAGGCTTTGCCGCTCGCGGAACGGATCGTGTTTTTTCCTGGTTCTTACAGTCAGGAGCAGATTCAGTCGCGCATGGCGCCGGTGGACTGGTGCATCGTGCCGTCGGTGTGGTGGGAGATTTTTGGCCTCGTCATTTCGGAGGCGTGGATGTTTCGCGAGCCGGTCATTTGTTCCAATGCCGGTGGCATGGCGGAACGGGTGGCGCATGAGCGGGATGGGTTGCATTTTGAGATGGGCGATCCCGTTTCCCTGGCCCCCACGATGCGCCGTGCGGTCCTGGAGAAGAGGTTGTGGGAGCGGTTGAGTGAGGGCACGCCGGAGCCGCCCTCGCGCGCGGCGATGGTGGAGGGGTATCTGGCGTTGTATGATTGTAAGTAAGGCCGGGGCTCCGCCCCGCGCTCCCCCTCAGGCGAGTGCCCGGACCGCTTTGGGCCGGTGGCGCGGCGCCAGGGTCAGAAGCACCGCCAGGTTCAGCAGGTTGAACACAATCCCGGCCACGAAGGCGGGCGCGTAAAACCCGTATCCGTCGTAAATCAACCCCGCCATCCAGCCTCCGGCGGCCATGCCCAGGGCGCCGGGAAAGAGGACGAGGGGGATGCGCCAGGAGGCCTCGGACGCGGGAAAGATTTCCCGCACGGCCAGGATGTAGCCGGGGATCAGCCCGCCGAAGGCGAGGCCGAACAGGGCGGAAACGCCGAACAGTCCCATCTCGTCCTGGGTCAGCAGGAAGCCGGTCATCGCCACGGCCATCCCGGCCGAGGCGAACAGCGCCGTGCGCAACCCGCCCAGACGGTCGGCCACCCAGCCCCAGAGTTGCTGTGCCACGAAGCCCACCGCCAGTTGCACCGACAGCATCGCCGCCCCCGGTCTGGGCCCGATGCCAATGTCGCTGCAAAACGCCACCATGTGGGCCAGCGGAATGGACATGGTGACGCAGCAGCAGAAGATCGCCGCCCCCAGCAATACCTGGACGGTGACGGAGGACAATCCCGCCACCGGCGTGAACCCGGCGGCGGCGCCTGGAGCGGAGAGGTTACGCGGGGCCTCCTCGGGCGGGCGGCGGAAGAACCAGATCGCCAGCGGCGGAATGGTGACCGCGACCAGCACGGCGTAGAGCTGCATCGTCCGCCGCCAGCCCAGTTCGTCGATGCCGGTCTGTAACAACAGCGGCCAGAGCGCGCCCGCCACGTACTGTCCGGACGACACCAGCGCCACCGCCGAGCCCCGGTGCCGATCAAACCAGTTGGTGACATAGGCCATCATCGGCGAGAACATGCCCGCCGCGCCGAGGAAGCCGATCAGCAGAAGATTACTGGCATAAAGCTGATACAGCCCGCCGAACGAGGCCAGCACGAGACCCGCCGCGATCATCAGCCCGCAACCGCTCGCCACGCGGCGCAGCCCGATCCGGCCCGCGATCCACCCCATGACGATGCCGCCCAGACCGGAGCCGATGTAGGTGAGCGAGACCGCCAGGGCGGGGGCGGCGCGCGTGGTGCCGAACTCGGCGGCGATCGGCTTCATCGCCACCACCGTCACCAGCGGCGCTCCGTACGCCAGCGTCAGCACCGCCAGCGCGACGGTGGCGATGAGCCAGGAGTGTCTCGTCTCGATGCTTCCCGGAGGCGCCATGGTTCCGCTGTCCCGACTGTCCCGTTCGCACTGTAGCAAGACGGGAGGCGGATTGGCGAATGCCCGCGGCAGTGGACGCGTCCGGATGGAGGCCGTGCCGGGGGAAGGGTACGCGAAAGGGTCTCACCACGGAGGGCACGGAGAACCACGGAGGCGCACGGAGATTTTCGCATGAAGCCATTTTCGCATGAGCGGCGTTCCCGTTCCCGCCGTTCCAGCCCAGGTCAGGAAAAAACGCGAGAGGGCGGAACTTCGGCCTTTCCGCCGCATGGGCGATGAGATCATTTTCAGGAGATACTTTCCCGCCTCCTGGCCAACGCGGCGGGCATGATCTATGGTGCGGTAGCGTTTCAAAAGCGGCAAATCATGCGATCATCAAGCCTTTCCGCGATCCCGGCGATGTTGTGCTCGGGCCTGCTGCTGATGGCGGCGGCACGGGCGGAGCCAAACCGCGCGGCGCTGGTCATAGGTAATGCGACCTATGCCCCGCTGCCCCGCCTGACCGCCTGCGCGCGGTCCGCCAATCTGGTCGCCGCCGCGGCGCGGGCGCCCGGCTTCGAGGTCACGCGGCGCGAGGATGCCTCGATCGGGGCGATGGACGCCGCGATCAATGAATTCTCCCAACGCGGCGCCACCGGCCAGAACACCGCTTTCATCTATGTCTGCGGCCAGGCCATCGCGTTCAACGACCGCGTGTTCCTGCTGCCCGCCGGGACCACCCTGACGCGCCCCTCCGACGTGCTGACCCAGGGGATACTGGCGAAAACCCTGTTGAACGCCGTCAACCGCGACAGCATCACCGCCGCCGTGGTCGTGCTGGATCTGAGCCCGTCCGCCGACACCCCGCCCGGCGCCTGGGCCGCGGCGCTGGCCGCCCTTCCCATGGCGGATGGCGTGGGCCTCATCGCCGTCGCGGCGCCCGTGTCAGGCGAGGGCGCGACGCCGCTCGCCGCCGCCCTGGTCTCCGGCCTGGCGGCGCCGGCATTGCGCAACGACACGCTGCTGGCGGATGTGCGCGCGCGGCTGACCGCGCTTAACGTGCCCATCGCCTTCGCGCGCCCGCCAGTGCGCTCCGCCGCGCTCGCCGGTGCGCCGCCCGCGCCGGAGCCGGTGAAGCCCGCGCCCGTGGCGGAACCGGTGAAACCGCCCCCCGCGCCAGTGACGCCAGCGCGGATACCCGACGAAAGCCAAATGACCGAGGTGGACCGGCGCAAGGTGCAAGGCGCTCTGATGCGGCTCAACCTTTATGACAAGCCCATGCCGGTGAATGGTAAGTTTGGCCCGGAAACGCGTGTCGCGATCCGGCGCTATCAACTGATCCTCGGAGTCGAGATGACCGGACGCCTGACCGCCGCGCAGGCCAGCCAGTTGGTCAGTGCTCCCTGAAACGTTCATGAACAGTCTGATGTGCCAGGATGGCCTGACGCGCCGGGATTGTGACGCGCCGGGATTGTGACGTGCCAGAGTGACTGATGGGACGGCGGGCCGTCGTTTAAAGGCCGCTGGTCTGACAGGCGGGTACGGCCGGGCAGCCGGATGCGGCCAGACAAGCTGGTACGAAAGGACGTGTGATGGGTCTGAGAACGAAGTTCAATCTGGTGCTGCTGGCCGCGTTCATC
>JAYVCG010000095.1:0-16927 GCA_043750075.1 Acetobacteraceae bacterium
CTTGCCCCGCTCACGCCCAAGGTCTTTACATATCCCCACGAAACAACGGGAGGAAGCCATGAGTCTCAGTCTGGACGGCGTACGCGTCCTCGAACTGGCCCGCTATCAGGCCGGACCGCGCGGCGGCATGATCCTGTCCGACCTCGGCGCCGAGGTCATCAAGATCGAGCGCCCTGGCGGCGAGGAAACCCGCCAGAACCCGCCCATGGTGCGCGGGCAGAGCATTTATTTCACCGTCTACAACCGCGGCAAGAAAAGCCTCTGCCTCGACATGCGCAGCGCCGAGGGCAAGGCGATCTTCACCGATCTGGTGCGCCAGTCCGACATCGTGCTGGAGAATTTCCGGCCCGGCACCATGGCGGCGATGGGCTTCAGCTACGATCAGTTACGGGAAATCAACAAACGCATCATCCTCGTGTCCGTCTCCGGCTTCGGCCAGTACGGCCCCTACACCGAACGCCCAGCCTTCGATCCCCTGGGCCAGGCCATGAGCGGGTTGATGAGCCTGACCGGCAAACCGGTGGGGCAGCCTTTGGGCACCGCGTCCTCGGTCGTCGATCGTTACACGGCGCTGCACGCGACCATCGGCGCGCTGGCGGCGCTGCGCCATCGCGACCGCACGGGCGAGGGGCAACTGGTCGATGTCTGCCTGCTCGATTCCGCCCTGACCATGGTGGAAATCCCGATGTCGTACTACCTCTCCACCGGCGAGGAAGGCGGCGAGGGCGGGCGGCCCCCCTATCGCGCCAAAGACGGCTGGGTCGTGATCGCCGCCACCAGCCGGGACATGGCGGCACGGCTGATGATCCTCGTGTCAGGTTCGGCGGGCGAGGGTGGGCCAATCACCTCCTCCACCGGCGATGCCCGCCGCAAGGCACTGGACGCCTGGTGTGCCACCCGCACAACGGACGAAATATGCACGGCGCTGCTGGCCGAGGGCGTGCCGGTGGCGCCCGTCAAAACCATTCCTCAGGTGGTGGAAGACCCGCATCTGTGGGAACGGGAAATGATGGTGAAAATGGACGATCCCGTGGCGGGCGAGATTTATGCCCCCGGCGTCACGGTCAAGATGTCCGCCACCCCTGGGCGCGTCGGGCCGGTGCCAACGCCTGGGCAGCACACGGACGCGATACTGGGTGATTTGCTGGGGTTTGATGAAACGAAGCTCAGCGCGTTGCGGGCGGCTAAGGTGATCGCGTGAGGGAGTAAGGCGGGGCGCTGCCCCATGGGGTGAGTATTCGCGGGGCTCTGCCCCCGCGCCCCGCCAGGAGGGCGCCGTCCTCCTGGACCATCCGCCGTCATGCCCTGGGCATGCTCCGCATGACGGCTCGCCTTTGGAAACCATCCATTAAGGTCAGGCGCGTGCGACGCCGGAGGCCCGGCGCGCGCGCCACTCGCTGGCCAGTGCCATCGTCGCCGTCAGTGTCATGAACAGAACCGAGGAGTAGAATACCCAGCGCGGCAGATTGTGATCCATGATCCAGCCGCCGATCATCGGACCAATGGTGCCTCCGATGTTGAAGCCGGTCGTCACGATCCCGAATACCCGGCCAAACGCGCCGGGCGGGGAAGCCGCCCGCACCAGCATGTCGCGCGAGGGCGAGATCATGCCCGACAAAAACCCCGCCCCGCCCATCGCCGCGACCATCAGCACCGGCCCGAGATCAATCGCCCCCACCGCCAGGATCAACACCGCCGCGCCGCCAAATCCTCCGGCCGCGACATCGCCGTGCCGCTTCGTCGCATCCGCGATGAAACCACCCGCCAGCACGCCCACCGCCATGGCGAACAGAAACGCGGTCAGTGCCGCGTTGGCGGCGGAGAAACTCACCCCGTACATCGAAACCAGCGCCACCGCGGAATAATTCGTCAATGCCCCGCTGCTGAGACTGAGCAGCGTGAAGAACCCAACCAGGCTCAGCACCGCCGGGGTCAACAACGCGCGCATCGGCACATGCGCCACATCGACGGAGGCCGCGCGCGCTGCTTGTCC
Source organism: Acetobacteraceae bacterium (assembly GCA_043750075.1). GTDB lineage: Bacteria > Pseudomonadota > Alphaproteobacteria > Acetobacterales > Acetobacteraceae > Rhodopila. The sequence continues at coordinate 1,994 of JAYVCG010000095.1, forward strand.
CCCCTCCAGCCACCGCGTGAAAATCAGCGGCAAGGCGGCGGCGACGCCCAAAAGTCCCGCGATGACGATGGCCGTGCTCATGCCCCAGAGTTGCGCCATCAGGATCATCGTCATGGGCGCCAGCGCGCCGCCGAGAAAACCCGAGAACGTATGAAACGAAAACGCCCGTCCCAGCCGCGGCGGATCGATCACGGCGCCGAGGATGGAATAATCCGCGGGATGATACACGGAATTGGCGATCCCCAGCAGCACCGCCGAGACCAGCATCCAGGGATACACCGGAAACAATCCGATCGACACATAAGTCAGCCCGGCCAGCAGCAACCCGCCGATCAGGGTCAGACGCGCGCCGAAACGATCAACCACCCATCCCATGGGAGTCTGCACGACGCCGCTGGTGATGTTGTAGATGGTGATGACGAGCCCGAGTTCCACATAACCAACGCCCAGTGTTTCCTTGAGCATGGGAAACAGCGGCACCAGCACCAGATAGTGAAAATGGCTGACCCAGTGCGCGGCGCAGATCAGGCCGAGAGCCTTGTATTCCGTGACGCGGGAGGAAACCATCAGGCGAACGCCCGTTTGACGCGAGCCCAGTCTTCGATGGCGTGTTCCTGGCCGGGGGTGATGGGGATGACGAACTGGTTCCAGCCAGCATCGCGTAAAGCCTCGATGCGCTGGGTCAGTTCCTGTTCGGTCGCGGTGAAGGTGGTGCGGCGGATCAGTTCGGCATCAATGAATTGTTTTTCCTCGGGCTTGACGAAGACGAAATGACCGCGATGGTTCATCAGGTAACGCGCGTCGGCGGGCTCGAACGTGCGGGCCAGCGCGAGATAGCCATCGACGTTTTTTCGCACCGATTCCGGAACATCCGAGGTGTTTTTCCATCCCGTCATGTCCTGGTCGGCCGCGCGGTGCAGCAGGACAGCGGCGCGTGGTCCCGCCTGCGCCATGGCGCGGGGGCTGTCGGCGGGCTCGCCCTGCTCCAGCACGCAGCCGCAGACCCAGGCGGTGGTGTAGAGATCGGCGGTGGCGCGTCCGGCGGCGGTCCAGTCCTTTTTCATGCCCTCGATCGCCGTCAGGGCGCCGGGCACGTCGCTGATGAAGGTTTTCCACGCCGCGCCAAGTTTCCCCACCAGGGCCTGCGATTTCGGGCCATAGGCGGAGATGTGCAGTTTCACCGGGTCCTTGATGTTGATCAGTCCCGCGTCGGGATTGAGGAAACGGATTTTCCGCTGTTTGCCCTCGATGGAGGTTTCGAGGGTTTCGCCGTTCAGCAGGCCGTAGACGACGCGGATATATTCTTCCATGTCCGCGAGTTTCATCGCGCCCAGTCCCATCGCGCGGCGGGCGGAGAAGCCGGTGCCGACGCCGAAATCGATCCGTCCTGGCGCCATGGCGTTGAGGGTGGCGAAGGCGTTGGCGGTGACGGCGGCGATGCGGTTGGAGGGCACCAGCACGCCGGTCCCGAGCCGGATGCGGCTGGTTTTCAGCGCCGCGGCGCCCATGGCGACGAAGCAATCCGCCGTGATCATCTGCGTGTCATAGAACCAGGCGTGGGTGAAGCCGAGTTCTTCCGCCCGTTGCGCGAGTTTCCAGGACTCGCCGGATGTGGCGATACCGATGCCGAATTCCATGGCCGCTGCTCCAGTTTTCCGGAGATGTTTAGCGCATTTCCGGGAGGGTGGGAAACCTGGCGTGCCAGGGGTATGCTGGCCGTGTTCATGATGTGAGGGAGGCATGAGGCGGTCTTGCTTTCATCATCCGTTCGGATAGAAGAATTTTGGCATCGGGTGATGTTTTCAACGAACCATGATGAAGTCATAATGACAGGGAGTGCGATCCATGCTTGTGTTCACATCATTACGCGCCAAAGTCATGATGATGATGAGCATCATGATTCTCAGTCTGACCGCCATGACTGGTTCCATGATGGCGCAGTCCGTTCCAAGCCATTGGTATCATAATGGCTCAACGGTGTTCCTCGTTTCCAACGGGAGATCGCGAGAGTTTTTCTATTGGGAACCAAGACCTGGCCTGCTTCAGGCGGGAGCGCGCCGTGGCGCCGTTTTGTTCAGTGGAACATCGGACGGTGATTTTTATCGTGGTACAGCCTACATATTCAATGCTCGTTGCGGTGCATTTCCGTATGATGTCAATGGTCCAATCCTTGATAGCTACAGGCGTGTGGTTTTGCGAGGTTCGGCGCCAAGGATTGGAGCGAACTGCCAGATTGTGGGATATTTGAATGATGTCCTGGAGTTCACTTTGTCCGGCAACTGAATCTTTCGCGTACCGTGCCCTATAAAAGAACGCCGGAGCATGAGTGCGCGAGATAATGTTTTCGGACTTTCGCCTGAACAGAGCATGAAAATAACGCGATCACGCGTCACCGCGTCAGGCGGTCGATGCGTCCGTCTCCGGTGCCCCCGCCTCCGCCCCCGCCTTCCGCCGGTGATCGAAATTCGTGAGATTCAGTTTGCGCCGATGATCCGCGTACAACAGAGGCTCGTATTTCGCCGGATTATCCTCGCTCACGCATGTCGCCACGGGTTTGATGGTCGCCTCCAGTCCTGGCCCGAAGAAGAACGGAATGGCGTGACGCGGTGTGTTGTTGTCGTTGATGACGCGATGCGGCGTCGGTATGTAATGATCGTTAGAGTAACGGCCAAGCATTTCCCCGGTGTTGAGGACGAAGGTGTTGGGGACGTGCGGAGGTCTGATCCATTCGCCTTCTTTGGTGCGCACTTCCAGGCCGGGCAGTGCTGAGCGTGCCAGCAGCGTGAGGAAATTGGTATCGATATGGGGGGCGAAGCCGAACTGGTTGTCCTCGGCGCGATCGTGGCTCGGGTAGCGGATCAGGCGCAGTGTCGTGGTGGGTTCCTTGAATTCGGATACGAAATATTCGTCCGGCAAGCCCAGGGAGGTGCCGATGACGGAGACCATTTGCTCGGCGAGGGGGCGCATCGCGTGTGTGTAGGCCAGTGTGGCCGTTTTGAACTCCGGCAGTCCTGGCGGCCATTTGTTGAGGCCGTACAATGGATCGCCCGCCACGATCCTGGGGTCATCGGGGTTGAGGTCGTTGACGATGTAAAAACTCTCGCTGAGATTGGGCTGGGTATTCGCATGTACTTTCGATGTGCGGACGATTTGCGCGCCGTGGGGCAAATACCCGATGTTCAGGTCGCCAATCTTCAGCGGCAGCTTCCGTTCCAGGGGCAGATCGAAGAACGTGGCGGCGGCGGTGAAGGTGTTCTCGATCAGGCGCGGGTCGATGCCGTGGTTGCTGATCACCAGGAAGCCGGTGTCGCGGCAGGTGCGCTCGATCGCGCGGGACAGAGTGGCGCGGGCGCCGGGGGTGCCCGCCAGATAAGGGCCGATGTCCAGCAGCGGAATCCGGCCCGTGGCATCGGAGGCGCCGGGAGTGGAGAGAACCTGGCTCATGGGTCATCCTCGGTCTGAGACGGCGCCAGCCTAGCATGGCGATGCTGGTTTGCCGCGGCCAATTTCGCGGAAGCCCTCGCCAGTGAGATTGGGTCACGGGATCATGGCCGGCGAACAGGGGGATTTGATACGGGCCCCGTGGATGCGGCAAGGGAGTGAATGCGGCCAGGGAAGAATATCATTCCGCGCGAGTGTATCCCCGGATACCGGTTCTTCTTCCGTCCCCGCTCCTTTAAAAAATCTGTCTCTCCCCCATGCGCCACCCGATGTTCGCGTGCGGACGGCGCCTCTCCCATGGATGCTCCACGGTTTCATGAAACGGCGCGGCGCCAGGACTCTCTGGTGAAACCTGTCAGCCGGTAAAGCGCCAGAGCTTCGGCCTGGACACACCCGCCATCCGCCCCAGCCCCGCGTTCATCTGATTCGTCATGGAGCTGTGAAAAACCAATGATCTCGCTGCATTCCCTCAAAGCGGCCACCCGCGCCGTGGCCCAACCCCGTCTGGGCGCCGTGACATTGGCCCTTCTGGGTCTCACCCTGTCAGGCCCCGCGCGCGCGGTGGAAACGCCGGTGGCGCCTTTGGCTTCCTCCCCCTTGGCGGCCTCCGCTCCCTTGGCCATGACGCCCGCGCAACCGCGCCAGCCCATCCCGATCCCGGCCATCCCGATCCCGGCCAACCCGGCCGACGCCATGGCCGTCATCGCCAGCATGCTGGAAAAGAACGCCAGCCATGTGGCGATGCAGCTTGAGGATCTGCCCATCACTCAGGGCGACGCCGCCGACTACATCCGCGCCATGCCCGTCAGCATGGCCGGCCTCGGCTTCGAGGGGGTGTTCAAACAGGCGATGGACGCGCTGGTGCGTCAGAAGGCGATGGTGTTGCAGGCGCGCAAACAGGGGCTGGACAAGGACCCCGGCGTCATCCGCAAGGGCGCCATCCTGTTCGAGAAGGTGATGGTCGATGCCTGGCTCACGCGTAAGGGGAACGAGGCCGTCACCGAACCGGCGCTGCACACGCGTTATGACCGCTACATCGCCGGCAAGCCCGGCCCCGATGAGGTGCGGGCGCGCGTGATCCTGACGCCCACCGAGGAAGAAGCCCGCGCCCTGATCGGCAAAGCCCAGGGGGGGGCTGATTTCGCGGAACTGGCGCGTCAGTACAGCAAGGATCCCACCGCGGCGCAGGGCGGCGATCTTGGCTATGTGGTGCTGGAGGCGGTGTCGCCCGAAGTGGGTTCAGTGATGTTCTCGATGCCGCTGGGACAGGTGACGGCGTATCCGGTGAACAGCATCGCCGGGTATTTCGTCATCCGTGTCGAAGGCCGCCGCCAGCGCGCCACTCCGGCCTTCGATGAGGCGCGGGCGGTGCTGGAACGGGCGGAACGGGCTGACGCGGTCCGCCTGGCGGTGTCGAAAGTCGTGGACGACATCAAGATCGTCCCCGCGAAACCGGCCGGCGCCGCACCCGCGAAAAAATGATCTTCCGCTGATCCGTCGTTCTGATCCTTTGGCTGATCCTTTGGCCCGTTCGGGGGATCCGCCGTGACACGGCGCTGGCGTCAGAACGAAAAGAAACCGGGCGGGAGTTGAACCCCGCCCGGTTTGCCGTTGTGCGGGAAAACGGTCAGACGGTGGCGCGCGCGCCGGCGGCGCAGACCCGCCATGCCCGCGATCCCCACGCCCAGAAGCGCGAGGGAGGCTGGTTCCGGAACGCTGGTGGTGACTTTGTTGAGGCTGACGCCGCCCAGAGCGGCGAACTGCGACACGGTCGCCGCCGGGGCGCCGAGTTGCGTGACGAAGCTGAGCGCCTGGTTCGCGGCGGTGGCCACGAAGGTCATGGATTGCAGGGTCCAGTTGGCGCCGACCGTGGATGACACGCTCATCAGGGTGGAGGCCGCGGTGCTGGTGCCGAAGGTGACTTTCCACTGCTCGCTGATTGTTGGCGCGGCGGCGGCGGCGGCGTTGGTGAGGGTGAAGCCCGCCTGGTAGAATTGCAGGTTGTACTGCGCGCCGGCCGTCAGCCCGGTGAGGGCCTGGCTGATCGTGACCGCGTAGGTGGGGTTGAGCGCGTCAGCGAAGAAATTGCCGCCCGCCGGGCTCTGGCCGGGGAAGGTCGCGTAAGACAGCGAACCCCAGACGACGGTGGAGCAGAACGCGGTGCCGACGACGACGCAATCGCTCGCGGTCGCCTGAAGAGCATAGATGGGGATCATGAAGCACATGTGGCTGAAAGCGGTATCGACGGGGTGAGCGTGGGTGCTGACCAGGAAGTCGATCTCCCGCGCGCTATGATGCACCGCGTGGAAGCGCCACAGGAAGGGCATTTCGTGTGTCCAGCGATGGCCCCAGTAATAACCGGCCTCCATCGCCAGGAAGGCGCTCAGGGCACGGACCCAGAACGGCGCCTCGGCCACCGCCACCAGAAGGTCGCGCGGGATCAGCCGGTGCGCCATCCAGGCCACGATCCCCAGCGGCACGCTCATCAGCAGGGCGGGACAGATGCCGCTGATGAAGTAAGTAGGCGACATCGTTGCCGGTCTGCTTGCGCGCCACGCCCCGGCGGTGCAGCGGGAACAGGCGTTCCAGCGGCACGAAAATGATCGAGAGGATCGCCAGCCAGAGGCTCAGCCGGACAATCTCCGCCGTGAAGACCTGAAAATGCTGGAGGAGCGCCTGGATCATGGAAGCCTTCCCTGGGTGACGCCGCGGTTTTATCGCCGCGCGCGTTACCGGGATGGTTCAGCTTTGGAGCGGTGGATCATGGATGGTTTCCAAAGGCGAGCCTTTGGTGGAGGTCCAGGAGGCAAAGCCTCCCAAGGGGCCGTGGGGCGGGGCATGGGGCAACGCCCCGCGTTCCCTTACCCCCACGGCTTGACGTGCGGAGGCGGCGGGCCATTACTCGCGGTCACACACACTATCAGGAGAGAACCCATGGCGGTTCGTTTGATTGTCACGATCACGGCGCTGCCCGGCAAAGGCGCGGAACTCGCCACGGCGTTCCGGACACGGTGCGAGGACGTGATGAAAGAACCGGGCTGCGAGCAGTTCGAGGTTTTTCAGAGCGTGCTCAATCCGGACAAGCTCACATTGCTGGAGTTGTGGAAGGATCAGGCCGCGCTCGATGTCCATGCGAAGGTCAATGCCACGCGCGCGCCATTGCCCGCCGGGTTAAGGGCGCCGGGCGGGGAGCGGGAGGATTACGAGTACAGCCGGACGAGCTGAACAGAACTGGGCTCCGCCCCGCGCCCCGCCAGGAGGCTTTGCCTCCTGGACCTCCACCAAGGGCGATAGCCCTTGGAACCCATCCATTTCAGGCCGCCTTTGCTTCCGCTGAGATGCGTGCCAGGGCCTGTAGCGTGTCGCGCGCGAATTTCAGCCGCGCGGCCACGTCCATGTCACGCACGATCGCCAGCTTATGGTCGGGGCGCAGCCGGATCAGTCCGCCTTTTCCCGACAGCCATCGCACCAGCCCGGCGGGGTTGCGGAACTGGTTGCCCCGGAACGTGATGACCATCCCCTTCGGCCCCGCGTCGAGTTTTTCCACTCCCGCTTCCCGGCATGCGCGCTTCAACGCCACAACGCCCAGGAGATTGTCCACCTCCAATGGTAATTTACCGAAACGATCAACCATCTCCGCCGCCATCGCCTCGGACTCCGCGTCCGAACCCAGTGCGCCAACGCGGCGGTACAAACCCAGCCGGACGGGGAGGTCCTTCACATAACTGTCAGGGATCAGCACGGGTAAACCAAGCGAAATGTTCGGCGTCCAGTCACGTTCCTGACCGCCGCGTCTGCCCTCGCCCATGCGAATGTCAGCGACGGCATCCTCCAGCATCTGCTGGTACAACTCGATCCCGACTTCCTTGATGTGCCCCGATTGCTCGTCGCCCAGGAGATTGCCGGCGCCGCGAATGTCGAGATCGTGGGAGGCCAGGGTGAACCCGGCGCCCAACGTGTCCAGTGTCTGCATCACGGTCAATCGTTTCTCAGCCGCGACGGACAGGCGGTGCGAGGGGGGCCAGGTCAGATAGGCGTAGCCGCGCTGCTTGCCGCGCCCGACCCGGCCGCGCAACTGATACAATTGCCCGAGCCCGAACATGTCGGCGCGATGGATCACCAGCGTGTTCACGGAGGGCATGTCGAGCCCGCTCTCGACGATGTTGGTGGACAGCAAAATGTCGTGCTTGCCATCGCCGAACTCGGTCATCACCCGTTCCAGTTCGGTGGGCGCCAGACGCCCGTGCGCCATGATCATTTTCGCGTCCGGGGCGATTTCGCGCAGGCGTTCGGCCATGCGGGTCATATCCTCGATCCGCGGCACCACGCAGAACACCTGACCGCCGCGGAACCGTTCGCGTTGCAGGGCCTCGCGGATCACCAGCCCATCGAACGGCATGATGAACGTCCGTACCGCGAGGCGGTCCACCGGCGGCGTCGCGATCAGGCTCATCTCCCGCACGCCGGTCAGCGCCAGTTGCAGGGTGCGCGGGATCGGCGTCGCGGTCAGCGTCAGCACATGCACGTCGGCCTTGAGTTGTTTCAGCCGTTCCTTGTGCGCCACGCCAAAGTGCTGCTCCTCATCGACGATCAGCAAACCGAGATCCGAGAACGCGATTGATTTGGCCAGCAGCGCGTGGGTGCCGACGACGATGTTGATGTCGCCATTGGCCAGACCCTTGCGGACTTCCGCCGCGTCCTTCGCCGTTACCATGCGCGACAATTGCCCGACCTTGATGGGCAATCCGGCGAAGCGGGCGGAGAAGGTGCGAAAATGCTGCCGGGAAAGTAACGTTGTAGGCACCACCACCGCCACCTGCGATCCCGACATGGCGGCGACGAAGGCGGCGCGCAACGCCACCTCGGTCTTGCCGAAACCGACATCGCCGCAGATCAGCCGGTCCATCGGGCGTCCGGCGGCGAGGTCTTCCAGCACGTCGGCGATGGCGCGGGCCTGATCCTCGGTTTCCGCGAAGGGGAAACGGGCGCAAAACTCCTCGAAACTGCCCTCGGGCGGGGCCATGCTCTCGGCCTCGCGCACCTGGCGCGCGGCGGCGATGCGGATCAGTTCGCCCGCCATGTCGCGGATGCGCTGCTTCATCCGTGCCTTGCGGCTCTGCCAGGACACGCCGCCAAGCTTGTCCAGCGCGGCGCCCTGTTCGCTGCCGTAACGGGACAAAACCTCGATGTTCTCAACCGGGAGAAACAGTTTTTCCTCGCCGTCGTACATCAGGCGCAAACAATCGTGCGGGGCGCCGCTGACGGTCAGCGTGGTCAGGCCCTCGTAGCGGCCGATGCCGTATTCCTGATGCACGACCAGATCGCCCTCGGCGATTTCCGTGGCCTCGGCGATGAACTGATCCGCGCGTTTGCGGCGGCGTTGCGGGCGGGAAATCCGTTCACCGAGTAAATCCTGCTCGCCCACGAGCGCCAGCCGGTCCGCGACGAAGCCGCGCTCCACGCCTAAAGTAACGATCGACACCGATCCGGCGGGCTTGCGGCGGATCGAACCCCAGTCGTCTTCCTGGGTCGCGTCCTTGAAATGATGCTCCTTCAGCAGATGCGCGAGCCGTTCGCGCGATCCCCGCGTCCAGGCGGCGATGACGATCCGCCGCCCCTCCACCCGCCAGCGTTCCGTCTGAGCATGCAACTGCTCGAACACATTGATGCCTGGCCCGCCGGAGGATTGCGCGAACACCGGGCCAGGACGGCCCCCGCCATCGACGCCGGACGCCTCATCGGGACGCGCGAAAGGGGAAAACGCCAGACGCGGGCCGAACGACAGCATCTCGTCCCATTCGTCACGGTTCAAATACAATTGGCCGGGCGGCAGGGGACGATATGGCACCTCCCCGTCCCGCGGCGGCGCGCGGCGTGCCTGCGCGTGGTCGGCGATCATCTCCAGGCGGGCGTCCAGCACCTCGTTCGCCTGATGGTCCAGGCTGACCGAGGCATCCGGCACATAATCGAGCAAATTCTCCATCGCCGGATGAAACAGCGGCACCCAATGCTCCATCCCCGGATGCCGCCGTCCCTCCGAAATCGACAAATAAATCGGGTCCTGGGCCGCCTCCGGCCCGAACAATTCCCGCCAGCCGGTGCGGAAGCGGGAAATCGAGTCCTTGTCCAGCGCCAGTTCCGACACCGGGCGCAACACCAGCGCGCCGCGTGTGCCCGCGCTGCGTTGCGTGGAGGGATCGAACACCTTGATCGATTCGATGGTGTCGCCGAACATGTCGAGCCGCACCGGCTCCGCCTCCCCCGCCGGGAAGACATCGAAAATCCCGCCCCGCACCGCGTATTCCCCCGGCTCCATCACCGTGCCCGCGCGGCCATAGCCGTTGGCTTCCAGGAAGCGCGCCAGGTCTTCCGGCTTCACCTGGCCGTTGACCTTCAGGTCCAGCCGCGCGCCCTTGAACGCGGCGCGTGGCGGCACGCGCTGCACCAGCGCGTTCACCGTCGTCAGCACGAAGCGCGGGCCCGTGGGCTTGTCGAGCAGCCGCGTCAGCGTGGCGATTCGCTCCGACACCAGGGCCGCGTTGGGTGACACGCGATCGTAGGGGAGGCAATCCCAGGCGGGAAACCGCAGGATTTCGGCCTCGGGCATGACGAAGGCCAGGGCCTCGGCAAGGCGGGCCATGCGGGCGTCGTCGCGGGTCACATGCAGGATGGCGCCGGTGTGCTCGCGGCGGCGTTGGGCGAGCAGGAAGGCGTCCCATCCTTCTGGTGCGCCCCAGACGCGGATGGGATCGCTCATCGGGCGGCCCAGGCGCGCAGGGTGAGAAGCATGGGGGTGGCGTCCTCGGGGGCGATGGGGCGGCGTCCGGTGAGCCAGTCCGCGAGATCGACATCCAGGCGTTCCATCAGGTCTTCCAGCGCCGTGATCTCGGTTTCGGTGAAGGTTTCCAGGTGGGCGCGCACGAAGCCGCCGATCAGCAGGTCGTTTTCGTACGTCCCGCGATGGGTGGCGCGGAACAGCAGACGGCGGCGTCTGATGTCGGTCGGGGAGTGATCTGGCTCGGTCATCGTTGGATCGCTCTATAGCCGCCGCGCGGCACCCTGTCAGCCCATGGAGACTTCAGAGGATGGTTTCCAAAGGCGAGCCTTTGGTGGGGGGCCAGGGGGCGAAGTGCCTTGGCGGGGTTTAGGGGCGGAGCGTCCTTTCACGCCATGGCCTGGGGAAATCCGTTCCGGTGATTGACACCTCACCCCATGATATATATCATATGCCATATATCATGGAGGCTGAACATGGCGACCGCGAAGGTGTTCTGGTCAGGCCGTTCCCAGGCCGTGCGTCTGCCCAAGGAATTCCGTTTCGACACCGACGAGGTGCGCGTCCATCGTGAAGGCTCCAGGATCATCCTCGAACCCATTCCCAGGGACTGGGACTGGCTCGACGCGCTCGTCGCCAGGGCGGGTGGGCTGGACGAGGATTTCCTCCGCGCCGCCGCCGAAGACATGCCGCAACAGGAAAGACCGGAGCTGGATGATCTGCCGTGACGTATCTGTTCGACACGAACGCGGTGATCCGGATTCTGAACGGAGACGCGATGCTCATCAAACGGGTTCGCGTGCATCGCCGCGGGGATTTCGGCCTTTCCGCCATCGTCCTGCATGAACTGTTCTTTGGCGCCTTCAAAAGCCGCCACACCGCCAGGACACTCGGTTTCATCGACGCCCTGGCCTTCGACATCGTGGATTTCCAGTCCGGGGACGCGCGGCGGGCGGGAGACATCCGCGCGGCGCTGGGAGCGGCGGGCAAGCCGATCGGCCCTTACGACGTCCTGATCGCCGGTCAGGCGCGGGCGAGAGACCTGACCCTCATCACGCACAACATCAGCGAATTCTCGCGTGTTCCGGGGCTGAAAGTGGAAGACTGGCAGGCGTGACGCTGACGGCGTCCGCCCTCCTCCCAGGCCACGCTCTGGCCCAGCCATCGGGCGGCTGGCATATAACCGCCGCAACCCTCTGTCAGACCTTGAACCCGACTCCGCTCACCCCGCTTTTCGCGTCCCTGACATCGTTGCGCGGCATCGGTCCCGCGACGGTGAAGCTGCTCGCCCGCGCCGTGGGTGGCGAACGTGTCATCGATCTGCTGTTTCATCTGCCGGAATCCTACCTGGACCGCTCCGCCCGTCCGCTGATCCGCGACGCGCGTGCGGGCACGGTGGCGACCCTGGCGGTCGAGGTGGTGCGCCACGAACGTCCCGCCAATCCCCGTCAGCCCTGGCGGATCATCGTGCGCGACGAGACCGGAATCGCCGAACTGGTGTTCTTCCGCTTCCTGCGCGAGGCGCAGATGCCCCCGGGAGCCCGGCTGCTGGTGTCGGGCAAGATCGAACGCTTCAAGGAGCGGGTGACGATCGCGCATCCCGATCACATCGTTTCCGCCGCCGAGGGCTGGAAGATCCCCGCGATCGAGCCGGTCTGGCCGCTGACCGCCGGGTTGTGGCCGCGCCAGCTCGCCTCCGGCATCGCGCAGGCGGTGGAACTGCTGCCCGAATTGCCGGAATGGCAGGACCCGGCCCGCCTGAGACGCGAACACTGGCCCTCGTTCCGGGAAGCAGTGCGCGGCGTGCAGATGCCCCAAAACGGCCCGCCGGACCCGCGGCTGCGCGCGCGGCTGGCGTATGACGAATTTCTCGCGGATCAGGTGGCGCTTGGCCTCATGCGCGGGCGGGTGCGCGCGCGCGCTGGGCGGGCGCTGACGCCGGAGACCGATCTGCGCAGCAGGGCGCTGGAACGGTTCGGCTTCGCGCCCACCCTGTCGCAGGCGCGGGCTTTGGGAGAGATCGACGCCGATCTCGTTTCGGACCGGCGAATGTTGCGGCTTTTGCAAGGCGACGTGGGCTCCGGCAAGACCCTGGTGGCGGCGCTGGCGATGCTGCGCGCGGTCGAGGCGGGCGCGCAGGCCGCGTTGATGGCGCCCACGGAAGTGCTGGCGAAACAGCATCACCGCACCTTGTCCCGGCTGTGCCCGGTGCCGGTGGCGCTGCTGACCGGATCGGTGAAGGGGCGGGAGCGGACGCGGCTGTTACGCGCCCTGAAGGACGGGTCGTTGCCGGTCGTCGTCGGCACCCATGCGTTGTTTCAGGAGGCGGTGGAATATCACGATCTCGCTTTGGCCGTGATCGACGAGCAGCATCGTTTCGGTGTCACCCAGCGTCTGCTGATGGGCGCCAAGGGCGAGCACACCGATGTCCTGGTGATGACCGCGACGCCGATCCCGCGCACGTTGCTGCTGACGCAATGGGGCGAGATGGATTTGTCGCGCCTGACGGAAAAGCCCGCGGGAAGGAAGCCGATCCGTACGACGCTGCATTCCTTCGCCACCCTGCCGGATGTGCTGGAGGGGGTGGCGCGCAAGCTCGATGAGGGCGCGCAAATCTATTGGGTGTGTCCCCTGGTGGCGGAGAGCGAGGTGATGGATCTCGCCGCCGCCGAGGAACGGTTTCTCTCGTTACAAATGCGGTTTGGAGAGCGGGTGGGGCTTGCGCATGGGCAGCAGCCCGCGGAGGTGCGGGATGCCGCGCTCGCCGCCTTCACCGCCGGCACGATCCGGTTGCTGGTGGCGACGACGATCATCGAGGTCGGTGTCGATGTCGCCGAGGCGAGCGTGATGGTGATCGAGCAGGCGGAACGTTTCGGCCTCGCGCAGTTGCATCAGTTGCGCGGCCGCGTGGGCCGTGGCGCCGCCGCCAGTTTTTGTTTGCTGGTGCATCAGGACTGGGTGAACGAGAGCGCCAGGCGCCGGTTGACGTTGTTGCGGGACACGGAGGATGGGTTCCTGATCGCCGATGAGGATTTCCGGCTGCGCGGTGGCGGGGATTTGCTCGGCACGCGTCAGGCGGGCGCACCCGGTTTCCGGCTGGCCGATCCGGTGGCGCATGAGGATTTGCTCAATGCCGCGCATGAGGACGCGCAGAGGCTGTTGCGCGGGGATTCTGGGCTGGTGTCGGAGCGGGGTCTGGCGGTGCGGTGGTTGTTGCGGTTGTTTGAGCGGAACGAGGCAATGAAGACGCTGGCGTCGGGGTAGCAAGGCCAGGGGCGCCGCCCCTGGTGCTTTCATCCCTTGGCGACATTCCAGAACACCGGCATCGCCCCCTTCAACACCCCCGTCAAATTCTTCCGGTACGCCGCGGGCGGCAAATACTGGCCCAGAGGAATGAACGGCACCGTCTCGAACGCATGAGTCTGAATCTCGGCGTCCAGACGGCGCCGCTCGGCGGCATCGGTGCTGTCCATCCAGCGTGTGCGTAACTCCTCCGCTTTGGGATCGTTGGGCCAGCCAAACCAGGCCTTGTCGCCATTACCCCGCAAATTGGTGGCGAAAATCGGATCGCGATACTCCGCCGCCGGAGCGCCGTAAGGAAACATCGACCAGCCGCCCTTCTCCAGCGGCTCCTTGCTGGCGCGGCGCTCGACGACGGTGCCCCAGTCCACGGTCTGCTCGTCGATGTTGAGGCCGATCTCGCGGAACGCGGCGACGGCGACATGGCTCATGGCATCGTAATAAACCTGATCGGTGGGATGCAGATAAACGATACGCTCGCCAGCGTAACCCGACTGCTTCAGCATGGCCTTGATCTTGTCCTTGCTGAGACGCTCGCGGACCCGCTCCATGCCCGCGGCGCTTTCCGATGGCGCGCCCGGAATGAAGAACCCCACCGGCGCGCGGTACAACGAGGGATCGCCGCCCATCACCGCCGTCATGACATCGACCTGATCGACCGCCGCCAGCATGGCGCGGCGCACACCGGGATTGGCCGTGGCCCCGTGCAGCGCGTTGGGCCGCAAACCGCCGAACGTGCCGTAGATATCGACCGGCGCCACCACGACATCGCGCTTGCTTTTCAGCATGGGAATGAGATCGGGGAGTGGCGAATCGAGCCAGTCCACCGCCCCGGTGATCAGCGCGTTGGCGGCGGTCGCGGCATCGGGAATGATCCGCCACTCTACCCGGTCCACCAGCACGCGATACCCGCCGGCGGCGAAACTCGCGGGTTCCGGACGCGGGTTGTATTTGTCGAACTTCTCGAACACCGCGCGATGGCCGGAAACGAACTCATTGGGCACATAGCGGAACGGCCCGCTGCCCACCACCTCGGGGATCTGTTTGAATGCATCGGTGGCGGCGATCCGCGCGGGCATGATCGAGGGCGTGTTCTGGGTTTTTCCCAGTGCGTATGGCAGCGAGGCGAAGGGTTTCCGCAACCGCCAGACGAGGGTTTTGTCATCCGGCGCCTCCAGCGCGTCGAGCCGGTCGGCGATGGTCTGGCCAATCGCGTCGCGCTTCATCCAGCGTTGCAGCGAGGCCACGCAGTCCCGCGCCAGGACGGGCGTGCCGTCATGGAACGACAACCCGTCGCGCAGCTTCATGGTCCAGCGCAGACCGTTATCCTCGACCAGATGGCCTTCCACCATCTGCGGCTTCGGATCGAGCTTTTCATCGCGGCCATACAAGGTCTCGAACACCATCGCCGCCGCGTT
>JAYVCG010000096.1:0-8168 GCA_043750075.1 Acetobacteraceae bacterium
CGGTGTTCGTCTACGACAACAACTCGACCGATGGCACCGCCGCCGCCGCGCGGGAAGCGGGGGCCACCGTGCGGGCCGAGGCGTTGCAGGGCAAGGGCCATGTGGTGCGCCGCATGTTCGCCGACATCGACGCCGATGTGTACGTGCTGGTCGATGGCGACGACACCTATGACGCATGGGCCGCGCCCGGCATGGCGGCATTATTGCTGGAACGCCGCCTCGACATGGTCAGCGGCGCGCGCGACACGCCAGAACAAGGCGCCTACCGCATCGGCCATCGTCTGGGCAACGCGGTGCTGAGCGGCATGGTGCGCCGGGTGTTCGGTTCCGGGATCAGCGACCTGCTGTCGGGCTATCGCGTGTTCAGCCGCCGCTTCGTCAAGTCCTTTCCGGCGCTGGCGGGCGGGTTCGAGACGGAAACGGAGTTCACCATTCACGCCCTGACCCTGAACATGCCGGTGGCGGAGATGCGCGCGGCATACCGCAGCCGCCCGGCCGGTTCAACCTCGAAACTGCATACCATCGCCGACGGCCTGCGCATCCTGCGCCAGATCCTGACGCTGATCGAGCAGGAACGCCCCCTGCGCTTCTTCGGCTTCCTCATGGCCCTCCTGCTCTGCGCCGCCCTTTCCCTGGGCGTGCCGGTGGTCATCGCCTTCCTCCACACCGGACTGGTGGAGCGGCTGCCGACCGCCGTGCTGTCCGCGAGTCTCGTTCTGCTGGCGTTTCTGTCCCTCGGCTGCGGACTGGTGCTCGACGCCATCTGCCGCGGCCGCAAGGAATTCAGGCGCCTCGCGTATCTGGCCATTCCACCGATGGGAGCATGAGGACATGAAATACATTGACGGGGCGCAACGGCCCCCGCGCGGCGAGTACGACATGGACGTGGTGATCCTGGCGCTGGACCGCGCCGAGGACACCGTGGCCGCGATCCGTTCGGCGCTGGACCAGACCGGCGTGTCGCGGCATGTCATCGTCGTGGACCAGGGCTCCCGCCCCGAGGCCCTGGCCCGCCTCGCGGAAGCCGTGCATGGGCGAAGCGATGCCACGCTGGTGGCGCTGGACCGCAACACCGGCGTGCCGGGCGGACGCAACCGCGGCACGGCGTTCGGCCATGGCCGCGTCATCGTCGGCCTCGACAACGACGCCGAGTTCGGCACGACGGACACGCTGGTCCGCATGGCCGCCGCCCTTGACGCCGAGCCCGCCCTCGCCGCCCTCGGCTGCCGCATCGTGATCCACGCGACGGGCGAGGACGACCTGCTGTCCTGGGGCTATCCGGTGGCGCGCATGAACCGCGCGGGCGGCACGTTCGAGACGGCGACCTTCGTGGGTGCCGGCCACGCGATCCGCCGCGCCGCCTGGGAGGAGGCCGGGGGCTATGACGAAAGCCTGTTCTTTTGCTGGGAGGAATACGATTTCTCCCTCCGCGCCATCGCCAAGGGCTGGAAGATCCGCTACCGCGGCGACATCGTGGTGCGCCACAAGGTCAACCCGGAGCGCCGCGTTTCCTGGTCTGGCGAACGCTGGTTTCATTTCGTTCGCAACCGTCTCTACATCGGACGCAAGAGCGGCCAGTCCTGGCTGGCCCTCACGCCGCGCATGGCCGCCTATTGCGTGAAGGCCGCCTGGAACGGTTATCCCCGCGACACACCCCGCGCGATCGGCGCCGCCATCAGGATGGCACGCGGCGCCCAGAAGGTGGTGCTGCCGCCCGCGGCGCGCGCGTATCTGCGCCGGACAGATGAGGGACACCGGGGCAACCTCCTGACCCGGTTGCGCCAGGAGGTGCTGGCGGTGCTGCCCGGCACCGGTCAGCACGTCACCGCTCATCCCGGCCTTCAGGCCACCGAGGCGTCGATCCGCGCGATCAGACTGGGGGGAAGCGGGCCCGCCTCGGCGGCGGCGATGCATTCCGCCAGTTCCTGACGGTTCTTCACGCCAAGCACCAGCGTGTCGATCGGCAGCGACAGCGCATAACGATGCGCCAGGATCGCCGGATTTTCTCCCAGTTCCGCGCACAGCGCGCGGTATCCGGCGGCATGGGCGTAATCCAGCGTCTCAGGGTGATCCGCGGGCAGCGGACGGTCGATCGCGACGGTCAGCGCGCCCGCCTGTACGGCGCGGATGCCCATCACCGCCACGCCATTGGCGCGTGCCGCTGCCATGATCGCGCGCGGTTTCGCCGGTCCCTCGAAGAATTTCAGCCCGCCCGGTGAGTCGAGCAGATTGGCGATGACCTGCACCGCCGCCGGTTTCGGCGCCTCGGCCAGCACCGCCAGGATCGCGTCGGGATGGCCAATGCCGGTGACGCCCCAGGCGCCGATCAGACCCTCCGTCACGAACCGCTCGAACAGCGGCCGGATGGTGGTCTGAAACACCTCCAGCGGCACGAACCGCGTCGTGTCCACGTTGCGCCACATCGGATTGCCGCGCGGCACGATGTTGGAATGCAGGAAAAACACATCCAGCCGGTCCAGTTGCGTCAGCCGCAAACTGGCCTCGATGGACTGGCGCAGGATGCGCTCGATCCGCTCTGGCGGCGGATTGCCGAGATTGCACTTGCTGGTGACGCGCACACCGGAGGGCAGGCGTCCGCCAAACGCCTCGCCCAGTACCTGCTCGGCCTTGCCGTCGCCATAGCGGGGGGCGAGGTCGATCAGCGTGATCCCCGCCTCCACCGCCGCCCTGACCGTGGCGACGCATTCCTCCCGCGTCGTCGGTCCCCAGAGTTGCCCCAGACCACCGCCGCCAAGCGTCAGCGTGGACACGGAACCCAAGGGTCCGAAGGGGTGCGTCTTCATGTGATCATCTCCCGCTATCGCCGCATCATCCACGATGTCACGCTGCATGACCAATCCCCTTTGGCCAACCCCACCGCCACCGGATGGCTTCATGCTCATCACCCTCGTCGCCCTGCTCGCCGCCGCCACCATCGCCGTCCCCCTCACCCGCCGCGCCGGACTGGGCAGTGTGCTGGGGTATCTGATCGCGGGGCTGGTCATCGGGCCATCCGGTTTGCGCCTCGTCACCGATGTCGAGCAGATCGCCAGCGTCTCCTCCCTCGGCGTGGTGATGCTGATGTTCCTGATCGGCCTGGAACTGCGTCCGCGCCGCCTCTGGGTCATGCGGCGCACGGTGTTCGGGCTTGGCTCGGCGCAGGTGGCGGTGACGACGGTGTGTCTGGCGGGCCTGGCGTACTGGGCCGGCGTATCCTGGACCGCCGCGGTGGTGCTCGGTCTGAGCCTCGCCTTGTCCTCCACCGCGATCGTGCTGCCGCTCCTGGGCGAGCGCGAACTGTTGACCACGCCCGCCGGGCGCGATGCCTTCGCGGTGCTGCTGTTCCAGGACCTGGCGTTCATTCCGCTCGTTGCCCTGGTCCCTCTGCTGGCGGGCGGACATGCCGCGACCGCGCACCCGCCCTGGCTGGAGGTCGGGAAGGGCATCGCCGCCGTCGTGGCGATCCTGGCGGGCGGGCGTTTCCTGATGGGGCCGCTGTTCCGCGTCATCGGCGGCGCCAGTTCGCCGGAACTGTTCACCACCACCGCCTTGCTGCTCGTCACCGGCACCGCCTTGCTGGCCGAGACAGCCGGTCTCTCCCCTTCCCTCGGCGCCTTCCTGGCCGGGGTGATGCTGTCGGATTCCGAATACCGGCACGAACTCCAGGCTGACATCGCGCCGTTCGAGAACACGCTGCTGGGGTTCTTCTTCATCTCCGTCGGCATGTCCGCCGATCTGCGCGCCGCGATGGCGTCGCCCGGCGCCCTGGCCTCCGCGACCGCGCTGCTGCTGGTGGTCAAGAGCGCCGTCGCCTTCCTCCTGGCCCGCCTGATACGCCGTGACCGCCCTAACGCGATTCGTTTCGGTCTGGCTCTGGCTCAGGCCAGCGAGTTCAACTTCGTGCTGTTGGGCGCCGCCGTCGCGGTGGGGGCGTTGACGGCGGAACTGGCGGCGCTGTCCACCCTGGTCTCGGCCGTGTCGATGCTGGCGACCCCGGTGCTGTTCGCGCTGTCCGAACGCTTCCTCATCCCGCGTCTGGCCATCGCGGTGGAACGGCCTTTCGACAGGATCGAACCCTCGGACGCGCCGGTCATTCTGGCCGGGTTCGGCCGTGTGGGGCAGGTCGTCGGGCGCATCCTGCACATGCACGGCATTCCGTTCGTGGCGCTGGAACGCGATTCCGGTCAGGTCGATGTGATCCGCCGTTTCGGGGGCAAGGTGTATTATGGCGACGCGGCCCGCCCGGACGTGCTGCGCGCGGCGGGCGCCGGTCAGGCGAAACTGCTGATCGTCGCGCTCGACGACATGGAGCAAAACCTCCGCACCGTCGAAACCGCGAAACGCAACCACCCCAATCTGACGATCCTGGCCCGCGCGCGGAGCCGGCACCACGCGCATTTACTGATGGACCGCGCCGTGGATGGGCTGGTGCGCGACACGTTCCATTCCAGCCTGCGTCTGGCGGAACTGAGCCTGAAGGCCATGGGCGTGGCGCCCGAGGCGGCATCCCGCGCGGTGACGCTGTTCCAGGAGCATGACGAGGCGAATCTGGTGGTGGCGCAAGCGATCCATCGCGACGAGGCCCAGCTCATTCAAAGCGCGCGGCAGGCTGCCGAGGAACTGACGGCGTTGTTCGAGGCGGATCGCGGCTCACCGTAAATGGCACGCCGCCTCATGGCCAGGCGCCACCTCCCGCAGCAGCGGCGTTTCCACCTTGCAGCGGTCCACGGCGATCGGGCAGCGCGGATGGAAATGACAACCGGAGGGCGGGTTGATCGGGCTCGGCACATCGCCGGTCACGCGCTGTTTGGTGCGGATCAGGGCGGGGTCGGGCAGCGGCACGGCGGCGAGCAGCGCCTCGGTGTAGGGATGCTGAGGGTTCGCGAACAACGTCACCTTGTCGGCGTATTCGACGATTCGCCCCAGATACATCACCGCCACGCGATGGCTGATATGCTCCACCACCGCGAGGTTGTGCGACACGAACAAATAGGACAGCCCGAGTTCTTGCTGCAAATCCATCAGCAGATTGATCACCTGCGCCTGGATCGACACATCCAGTGCCGACACCGGCTCATCCGCCACGATGAACCCAGGATCGAGCGCCAGGGCGCGGGCGATCGACACCCGCTGGCGCTGTCCGCCGGAGAACTGATGCGGGTAGTTGATCATTTGCTGAGGGCGCAGGCCCACCCGCTGGAACAGTTTGGCGACGCGATCCTCGCGTTCGCTTTTGTTGCCAACACCATGGACCTTCAGCGGTTCGCCGACGATCTCGCCCACCCGGATGCGCGGGTTGAGCGAGGAAAACGGATCCTGGAAAATGATCTGCATCTGCCGCCGCAGCGGGCGGAGTTCAGTCTTGCTCAGACCGCTGATTTCCTGGCCGCGGACCTTGATCTGCCCCGATGTCGGCTCGACCAGGCGCAGCACGGTGCGGCCCACCGTGGTCTTGCCGCAGCCGCTTTCGCCCACGAGGCCAAGTGTTTCGCCCTCGTTGATGGAGAAGGTGACGCCATCGACGGCGCGCACGGCTCCGGCGGGACGCTGCAAAATCCCCTTGCGGATGGGAAAATGCTTCTTGAGGTCGGTGACTTCGATCAAAGGGGCCATGGGGATCGCCTCAGACGCGCCAGCAGGCGGCGGAATGGTCGGGGCCCTTGACCTCGAACGGGGGCACCGCGACGCGGCACTCGTCCACGGCGCGCGGGCAGCGCGGGCTGAAGGCACAGCCGGGCGGCAGGTCGTTCAGAGGGGGCACGATGCCGGGGATTTCGGTCAGACGCGCGGTGGCGTCGATCCCGGTCAGGCCACGCGCGCTGGCGACGCGGGGGATCGAGGACATGAGGCCGGTCATGTACGGATGTTTCGGATTGGCGAAAACCTCGCCGACCGGGGCTTCCTCGACCTTGCGCCCGGCGTACATCACGACCACGCGGTTGGCGGTTTCGGCGACAACGCCGAGATCGTGGGTGATCAGCACGACGGCGGTGCCGAATTCGCGCCTGAGATCGCCGATCAGGTCGAGGATTTGCGCCTGGATGGTCACGTCCAGCGCGGTGGTGGGTTCGTCGGCGACCAGCACCTTTGGCTTGCAGGCCAGCGCCATGGCGATCATCGCGCGCTGGCGCATCCCGCCCGACATCTGGTGCGGGTATTCGCGGGCGCGGCGTTCGGGCTCGGGGATTTTGACGTGATGCAGCATCTCGACGGCGCGGTCGCGGGCGGCGCGGCGGGGCAGCCCGTCATGCAGCACCACCATTTCCGCGATCTGCCGGCCGATGGTCAGCAAGGGATTGAGCGCGGTCATCGGTTCCTGGAAGATCATCGCGATCTGTTTACCGCGGGCCTTGCGCATCGCCGCTTCGTCAAGTGTCAGCAGATCGATGCCATCGAGCCTGACACTGCCCGAGGTGATCTCGCCGGGCGGCATCGGGATCAGGCGCATCAGCGACAGGGCGGTGATGGTCTTGCCACAGCCCGATTCGCCAACGATCGCCAGGGTTTCCCCGGCGTTGACCGAGAACGAGACGTTCTGCACGGCGCGGACAAGGCCCCGGCGGGTATGGAACACCGTGCTGAGGTTGGAGACTTCAAGTACGGGAGCCATCAGTCGCGTTGCCTCGGGTCGAGGGCATCGCGCAGCGCGTCGCCCAGAAGATTGGTGCCAAACACCACCAGGCTGATGGCGAGGCCGGGGAAGATCACCAGCCAGGGCGCGGTGCGGACATATTCCGCCGCCGATTCCGACAGCATGCGGCCCCAGGACGGCCATGGTTCCGGCACGCCGAGGCCGAGGAAGGACAGCGATGCCTCGGTCAGGATGGTGGAGCCCAACTGCGCCGTGGCCAGCACGATCAGCGGGGCGAGGGTGTTGGGCAGGACGTGGATGACGGCGATGCGGAACTCGCTCATGCCGGTGGCCCTGGCGGCTTCCACGAACGGCATTTCCCGTAACGACAGCACGTTGGAGCGGATGACGCGCGCGACTGTCGGGATCAGCGGGATGGCGATGGCGATGATGGTGTTGGGGAGCGAGGGGCCAAGCGAGGCGGTGATGACCAGCGCCATGACGAGCAGGGGCAGGGACTGCATCACCTCGGCGAGGCGTTGCACCAGCAGGTCGAACCAGCCGCCGATATAGCCCGAGGCGAGACCAAGCGCGGCGCCGAAGCCGGAACCGATGAGGGTGGCGCCGATGGAGACGGCCAGCGAGATGCGGGCGCCGTGGATCATGCGGCTGAACACGTCGCGGCCCATCATGTCCGCGCCCATCAGATGCGTGCCGCTGGGTTTCGCCAGCGAGGCGCGCGGGTTGGTGGTGAAGGGGTCGAGCGGCGCCACCCAGCCCGCGAAGATCGCCGCCAGCACGAACAGCGTCATGATGATCGCGCCCGCCACGCCCAGAGGGTAGCGTTTGGCGAGGTAGGCGGCGTCGTGCCAGAAACCCGTGACCGCCACGGCGCGTGGGGGTGGGTGCGCGGTTGTCGTGCTCATTCGCCGTACCTTATGCGGGGATCGACAAGCATGTAGGCCAGATCGACGATCAGGTTCACCGTGACCACGACGAAGGCGATGAACATCACGAGATTCTGCACCATCGGAT
Source organism: Acetobacteraceae bacterium (assembly GCA_043750075.1). Lineage (GTDB taxonomy): Bacteria > Pseudomonadota > Alphaproteobacteria > Acetobacterales > Acetobacteraceae > Rhodopila. The sequence continues at coordinate 7,607 of JAYVCG010000096.1, forward strand.
AATCGCGCCAGCGGATGGCCTCGACCAGGAAGCGGGCGACGCCGGGGATGTTGAATACCGTTTCAGTGACGATCAGGCCGCCCATCAGGAAGGCGGTTTCCACGCCGATCGTGGTGATGACCGGCAGCACCGCGTTACGCAGGGCGTGATCGTAGGTGACGGCGCGCTCGGACAGGCCCTTCGAGCGCGCGGTGCGGACGAAATCCTGCCGCAGCACTTCCAGCATCGACGACCGGGTGAGGCGCATGATCAGCGCCGCGCTGCGGAAGCCGACCGCCGCCGCCGGGATGATCATCATTTGCAGCCAGGCCCAGGTGGAGGCGGGGGCGCGGTCGTAGATGGGGATGGTGCCGAAGAAGTGGACGAAGGCCATCAGGATCAGCAGGCCCAGCCAGAAGGAGGGCATCGACAGGCCGCTGAGGCTGAGGATGCGCAGTCCGTAATCCGTCCAGGAATTTTGTCGCACCGCGCTGATGACGCCCAGGGGAACTCCCATCATGACAGAGAACAGCAGCGCCAGACCGGCGAGGCGGGCGGTGATCGGGATGCGCGGCAGGATCTC
>JAYVCG010000097.1:0-3666 GCA_043750075.1 Acetobacteraceae bacterium
CCGACCGAGGCGGCGGTCGCGCCGCCAATGCCGGAATCCACCTCGTCGAACACCATCGTCCCCACATCCGAACCCGCCGACAGCACGACCTTCACCGCCAGCATCAGCCGCGACAACTCGCCGCCCGAGGCGATCTTCGCCAGCGCCCCCGGCTCCTGCCCCGGATTGGTGGCGATGAGGAAACGCACCTGATCGGCGCCATCGGCGCCCCAGGCGGTTTCGGGCAATGCCGTCACCTCGACAAAGAAACGCGCCTTCTCCAGACGCAGCGGCGGCAATTCCGCCATCACCGCGTCCCGCAACCGGCCCGCCGCCTCCCGCCGCGCCGCCGTCAGTTCCTGGGCCGCGGCGGTGTACCGCGCCTTGGTCTCGCGCGCCGCGTGTTCCAGCGCGACCAGCGCCGCCTCCCCGGACTCCAGACCAGCCAGCCGTTCGCACAACGAATCGAGCAGCGCGGGCAATTCAGATACGGGGACACTGTGCTTGCGGGACGCGGCGCGCAGGGCGAACAGACGTTCCTCCGTCTGCTCCAGCATCCTGGGATCGGCGTCTGCTTCCACCGCGAGGCGCGAGAGCAGCGATTCCGCCTCGGCCAGGGCTTCTTCCGCCCGTTCCAGCGCCGCCAGCGCCTCCTGCGCCGGATTGGTCTGATCCGCCTGATGCGCGGGCACCAGCCGTTGCAGCAACCGCGATGCTGAGCGTAATGCCGCCCCCGGACCGCCGGAGCCGCGCCGGTCGCGGGGGTTCAGTTCGGACACCGCCGCCGCGATGGCCTCAGCCTGGCGTTCGCTCTGTTGCAGGCGCAGGCGGCCGGCGACGAGCTGGTCTTCTTCGTCCGGGCGCGGCGAGAGTTTGGCCAGTTCATCGACGGCGTGACGCAGCCATTCCTCATCACGGCGCGCGGTCTCGATGGCGGTATGCGCCGCTTTCAGATCGTGTTCCGCCGTCCGCCAGGCCCGCCAGGCGAGCGCCACCGTCTCCCATGTGTGCGCCTGCACGCCGAACGCGTCCAGCAGCGCGGTGTGGGTGGTGGAATCAGCCAGACCCATCTGTTCGTGCTGACCCTGCACCTCCACCAGCAGCGCGCCCGCCCGGCGCAGCAAGGCGACCCCGGTGGGCTGGTCGTTGATGAACGCGCGGGAACGGCCATCCCTGGTGACGACGCGGCGCAGCACGATCTCGTCCTCGGCCTCGACCCCCTGCTCGGCCAGCAAGACCAGCGCGGGATGATCGAGGGGCACGGAGAAACTCGCGGCCACGCTGGCCTGATCGCACCCGGTGCGGACCAGCCCGGTTTCGGCCCGCGCGCCAAGCGCCAGTCCCAGACTGTCCAGCAGGATGGATTTACCGGCCCCGGTCTCCCCGGTCAGCACCGTGAGCCCAGAGCCGAACGACAGGTCGAGCCGGTCGATCAGCACGACATCACGAATGGACAGCGCCGTCAGCATCGGAGGCCGCCGCTCAGCGGATCAGAACAATGCGTGCCATGCACGGCTCATCATGTTGCGTCCGCCTTTGGGCGTTGGCATCCCTTCCGAAACCTCTCCCAGACCGGCGAGTGTGTTGTAAGTATCCTGGTACCATTCGCTGCCGGGATCGTTGTAACCCAGCACGGCGGCGGTCTTCTTCGCCTGGTCCCGCAGGCCAAGCGCCAGATAGACCTCAACGAGGCGATGCAACGCCTCCGGCACATGGTTGGTGGTCTGGAACTCATCGACCACCCGCTGGAAACGGCCGATCGCGGATTGATAGAGATGCTGCTTCAGGTAATAGCGGCCGATCTCCATTTCCTTCCCCGCCATGTGATCGCGGCAGAGGTCGATCTTCAGCCGCGAGTCGCTGGCGTAGGCGCTGCCGGGAAAGCGCGTCACCACTTCCTGCAGGGCGTTCATCGCCTGTTCAGTGCCGCGCTGGTCGCGCTGGATGTCGGCGATCTGTTCGTAATAGCTCAGGGCGCGCAGGTAATAGACATAAGCGATGTCCCGGTGCGCCGGGTGCAACTGAATGAAACGGTCCAGGGTGCCAATCGCGTCGGTATATTTATTTTGGGTGTACTGCGAATAGCCCTGCATCAACTGCGCGTTCACGGCCCAGGAGGAATAGGGGTAATTTTGTTCGAGGCTGTTGAACTGGTCGTTCGCCGTGGAGAAGCGGCGCGCGTTCATCGCGTCGAGGGCGTTGTTGTACAACTGCTCGACCGGCGGCGCTGGGCCGGTGAGTTTGTCCTTGTCCGATGAATCGCCACAGCCGCTCAGCAGCGGGGCCGCGAGGCAAAGCAGCAGCGGGAGGGCACGGATCGGTGTGGGGCTGTGGCTCATTGGTCCGCTTATACCACACCGCGCCGCGCCGCGAAGGGCCGCGTGTGGCGGTAGTGGGCAATCGTCTGGAGGAAGACAGTTGGGGCTTTGCCCCAGCGCCCCACCAGGAGGCTTTGCCTCCTGGACCTCCACCAAAGGCACGCCTTTGGAAACCTTCCATTGGAGACTCCAGGGGATGGGTCCAGGGGCCAGGCCCCTGGCGGGAAATGCCGGAGGAGTCCGCGGCTCAGGCCGCCACCGCCGCCAGTTGCTCCGGCGTGATGTCGGCCCACTGGCCGGGGCGGGCGAACAAGGCGCGCAGCAGCTTGTTGTTCAGCGTGTGGCCCGGCCGGTTGGCGATGAACCGCCCGTGCAGCGCGGCGCCCGCCAGCGCCAGATCACCCACCGCGTCGAGCAGCTTGTGCGCCACGAACTCGTCCTTCATGCGCAGGCCGCCCGGATTGAGCACCTTCGCCCCGTCCACCACGATCGCGTTGTCCAGGCTGCCGCCCTTGGCGAGGCCCGCTTCCCGCAGCGCGGCGATGTCGCGCGCCATGGCGAAGGTGCGGGCGGGTGCCACGGCCTCCCGGAAGTTCTCCGCCGTCAGGCGCAGGGTGCGGGTCTGATGGCCGATCGCGGCTTCCTGGAAGTCGATCGTGACCTCCAGATCGAGCGTGGGAACGGCGGTCCGCGCGGCGGCTGGCTCGAACGGGCGGAATTCGGCGAATGCCTGCCCGTCGGTGACGCGCACGGAGCGCAGGATCTCGACCACCTTGCGCGGCGTGTTCAGGGACACGATGCCGGCGCATTCCAGCAGGAACGAGAACGGCGCCGCCGAGCCGTCCATGATCGGCACTTCCGGTCCATCGACCTCGATCAGCACATTATCGACCCCCGCCCCGGCGAGGGCGGCCATCAGATGCTCGATCGTGCCGACGCGCGCGGACCCTTCCCCGATCACGGTGCAGAGTTTCGTGTCCACCACGCGATCATACGTCGCGGGAATGTTCCGGCCGAGATCAGTGCGGCGAAAGACGATGCCATGATTGGCTGGCGCGGGCAGCAGCGTCAGACACACGCGCCGTCCCGAATGCAATCCCGTACCCACGCACGGAATGCGGGACTTGAGCGTGCGCTGCGTCCAAAGCGAGGAAACGCTGTCTGGCATCCTCTGGTTGATCTGTCCGTCCATCTGACCTGATCCCACTTGATCGCGCGCCGGTTCCCGCCGGTTTTTCCAGGGGGCGTGCGCGTTTACCGGTTGTTCATCCTATGTAGGCCAGGGAGGCCGGTCTCGCCATTCAAGGATTGTTGCCGAGTATTTCTGAATAACTCGTTGATTTTACATGTCTTGCTGTGACGCGGTATG
>JAYVCG010000098.1:0-9526 GCA_043750075.1 Acetobacteraceae bacterium
AACCAGCCAGGGTGGCCCAAACGACGGGGTTTGGCGATTTCGATTTTTCGGGTTCGCGCGTGGACGGAGGATACCATCAACCTTATCGGGGAATGCTCTGGTGATGCGGGGGCATTCAAGTGAAACAAATCCTCCTGGCTGGCGCATCACTGCTGGCGCTCGCCCTCGGCATGACGGAGGCGGGGGCGGTCCCGACGGTGTTTTCCTTCACCGGCGCCTCGACCACCTACACGGTGCCGACGACGGGCACCTACAGCCTCCTCGCCCTCGGCGCGCGGGGCGGGAGCGGAAACAGAAACTCCTCCCCCGGCGGCCTCGGCGCCAGGAGCAGCGGCGACTTCACGCTGACGGCGGGCGACGTGCTGTTCATCGCCGCGGGCGGCCAGGGTCAGTCCGATAACAGCGCCCCCGTCAGCAGCTTCTCCTTCGGCGGCGGCGGCGGCGAGGGAAGCTGGATCTTCGATCAGACCACCGCCACGCTCCTCGCCGTCGCGGGCGGGGGTGGCGGCGGATATAATGGCACGCGCGGCTTCGCCCGCATAACCACCAATGGCGGCGCTGGATCCTACGGCGGCGGTGCCGGTGGAACACTCGGCTCCGGCGGCGGGGGCGGTGCGTCCGGCGCCGGTGGCGGCCTCAACAGCGCCGGTGGCGCGGGCAACGTGAGTGGTGTCCAGTCCGGTCTGGGCGGCGGCGGATTCCCAGGGCTGGCGCCGGTGGCTCCGGCCGATCTGGCGGCGGCAGCGGTGGATTTGGCGGCGGTGGCTACAGTGGCGGCGGCGGCGGCTCGTTCCTGGGCGCCACTGCCACGAACCGGATCCTGGCCGCCTACTTCGAAGGCGGCAACGGTCAGGTCAGCATAGACTTCGTCTCCGCCGCGACCGCCGTGCCGGAGCCGGCCTCCACCGCGCTGCTCGCCGCCGGTCTCGCGGGCCTGGGCCTGACGCGGCGGCGCAAGCCCGGCCTGACCGCGCGACGCCGGTTCCCGCGCGCGGGCCGCGCCCAGGAGAACGGTGCTGCCGCCGGATGTCCGCGCGGTTCGAAGGGGATGCGTTCTGGGAAGACCGGGCGAACCTGCCGTCCTCGGTGCGGGCGTTGTGAAACCGGACCATGCGCGGAACGTGGTGGCCGGGCCATGCGCCCATCTCGGTGTGGCTCCACCGGGAGGTGGCGAGGCATCCGTCCATCATCCTTCCTGGCGCGGCAACCCATCCAGCGTCACGTCGCAATCCCGCGCCGTCCCCGCCCACTGGCCAAATCCGCCCGCTTGTTGGACACTGGCCTTCCGCGAATCCCCGCCGGCGCGCGCCGGGGCCGATCGTCAAGACGCACGAAGAGGAAGGAAACAACACATGGCGGACAGCGAACTGCGGGCCAAGGGCCGCGCGATGCGGCGCAAGCTGATGGGCGATGCCTTCGCGAACAAACTCGACAGTCAGGTTTACAGCGACCCGATCATGGAGAAATTCGCCGAGGTCACGCAGGAGAACATTTTTGGCAATCTGTGGACCCGTCCCGGACTTGATTTAAAAACGCGGGCGATGATCACGGTGATCTCCGATGCCTCGACCGGGCGCACGCCGGAACTGCGGCTGCACATTCGTTTCGCCCGCAACCAGGGCTGGACCGAGGACGAACTGGCCGAGGCGCTGGTGCATTTGTCCGGCTATGTCGGCGCGCCTCTGGTGCGTGAGGCGATGCTGACCGCCGTTGAGGTGTTCAAGGAACTGCGCGCCGAGGGGTGAGCGTCCGCACGCCGTCCCCTGGCCAGGGGACGGCGCCCTCACCGTATCACCTCGATCGCCGCCGACTTGACCAGCGCCAGCACGCTCACCCCCGCGGCCAGACCCAGCCGGGAGACCGCGTCCGGCGTCACGCGCGCCAGTAACGTGCCATGGCCCAGGGCGACGGTGACGATGACGGTGCGGCGGTGTTCGTCGCGCACGATGTCGCGCACCGTGCCTGGCACGATGTTGTGGACGCTGATCGCCTCGGGCGCGCGGCCGGCCAGGATGACCTCGCGGGCCGGGATGCGCAGACGGGCGGGGGCGCCGATGGCGGCTTCCACCAGCGGTACCCAGAAACAGGCGCCGCCGGCCGCGATGCGGGTCAGTTCGCGGGCCGTGTCGTGCCCGGCCACCGTGCCTTCCAGCAGCGCCGCGGCATCGTCCCGGCGCGCGAGCGGAAGGTCGGCCCGTTCCACCACGGCGGACAAGGGACCGGCGGCCAGTATCTGACCCGCCTCGATCAGCACGAGATGATCCGCCAGCCGCGTCACCTCGTCCAAGGCGTGCGTGACATACAGCACCGGCCGTCCCGCGACGGCGCCCAGCGCGGCGAGATAGGGCAGAATTTCCGCCTTCAGGGCCTCATCCAGACTGGCGAGGGGCTCATCCATCAACAACACCCTTGGCTGCGACAGCAGCGCGCGGCCGATGGCGACCCGCTGGCGTTCCCCACCCGACAGCGCGTGAGGGCGGCGGGACAGTAACGAACCGATGTTCAGGAGGCTGACCACATCGTCGAACCGGATCGCGTCCAGTCCACCCGTGGAGGGCGCGCGGCGCAGCCCGTACCGCAGATTGGCGGCGACCGACAGATGCGGGAACAGCCGCGCGTCCTGGAACACGAGACCGGCGCGGCGGTGCTCGGGCGGCAGCCAAATGCCAGCCGCCGTGTCCGCGAACACGTCGTTGTCGATGGTGATCCGGCACGCATCCGGGCGCCACGATCCGGCGGCGGCACCCAGAATGCTGGATTTTCCAGCGCCCGAGGGACCGAACAACGCCGTGATCCCGCGGGAGGGCACATCGAAAGCCACGTCCAGCGCGGCCGCCGGGAATCTGTGTTTCACAGTGACAGAAAAAATCACCGCCCCAGCATCCGGTTCAACCGCCGCGCCGGCCAGTCCGCCAGGAACAATCCGGTCAATGCCAGCGCCAGCGAAATCAGCGACAAGGATGCCGCCCGTCCCTCCCCGCCCGGTGTCTGCAACGCGGCGTAAATCGCCAGAGGCAGAGTTTGTGTCTCTCCCGGAATGTTGGCGGCGAAGGTGATGACGGCGCCAAATTCCCCCAGACAGGTGACGAAACCCATGACGCCGCCGGCCAGAATGCCGGGCGCCGCGAGCGGCAGGGTAATGGTGAGAAACCGGTCCAGCCTGCCCGCGCCCAGACCGCGGGCCGCGATCTCCAGGCCGGGGTCGATCGCCTCCAGGGACAGGCGGATCGCGCGCACCATGACCGGAAACGTCATGACCGCGCAGGCGAGCGAGGCACCCTCGGCGGTGAACACCAGACGGATGCCGAACCATGCGTGCAGCAACGCGCCCACCGGGCCGCGCAGGCCGAACACCAGCAGCAGCAGCCAGCCGATGACGACCGGGGGCAGCACGAGCGGCAGATGCACCAGCACGTTCAGCAGCGTCCGTCCGGGGAAACGCAACCGGGCCAGAACCCAGGCGGCGATCACCGCGAGCGGCAAGCCGAACAGCACCGCCCGCGCCGCGACCAGCAGCGTCAGGCGAACGATCTCCCATTCCTCCGGCGTGAGGATCAGAGCGTTTGGTCCAGACGAAAACGGCGGCAACACATGGGCCGGACGGTATCTCCGTTCAGGCGGGACGGCAAACGGATGCTGGCCGGGATGGCGCCATCTGGACGAAAGCCCGGCCTTACCGCCATTCTCCGCCGCATGACCGTTCCCGCATCCCCCAGTGATTCCATCCGGCCCCATGAGATCGCCGTTCCGCTCCCGGATCACACCGAGGCCGGTGTTTACTTCATCGGCCGCATCCGCACACCTTGGCGCACGAGGCGGGAGTGTCCCCGGCGGGGCGACCAGAACGGTCCGGTCTGCACGATCGAACTGGATGAACGCTGGCTGGACGCCCTGACCGGGATCGAGGCGCATCCCCGGCTGCAGGTGTTGTACTGGATGCACGAGGCGCGGCGCGATCTGGTGCTGCAAACCCCGCGCGGCGTGGAGCGGCCCATTGGCACCTTCGCCCTGCGCTCCCCGGTGCGGCCCAATCCCATCGCCTCGTCGGTCGTCGTGCTGGTGGAGCGTTCAGGCGCCTTGCTGCGCGTTCAGGGACTGGATTGTCTGGATGGCACGCCGCTCATTGACCTCAAACCCGACAGAGGCACGTCCGCGGCCGCGCCTCCCTGACTCCTGGGCTGAGGAGATCGTGTCAGGCGTGACGCTGTTGGCGTGAAATCTCCACGGTCTGGGCGTATGCCGCCAATCTCCCTCGCTCCGAACGCGCCGCGCGCGATCGACCGCGCGCCCACCCAGATGATCATTCAAACAAAAAAGCGCGGCCCGTATGGGATTCGTCCGCGCATGCCATATGCCATGAGGAGTGGACCATGTCCAATTGATCCAATACCAATCCGTTTAAAAAGTGATACATGCCGTCATCCATCCGCTCGACCGGGGAGACTGTTCCAGCACGGTGCCGCGAGAGATCCTCCGGCCGGGCCAGAGGATGACGGGATGAAAATCCATAAGCCGTTCTTTAAGCGGGTTGGCGTCAATCAGGTAAACAGGGGATGATAACTGACTGTAATTGTCAATATATACACATAGCGATGATCCCGTCCACCTCGCGGCGGACGGGATCATGCTTTTCCAGGTCAGAGACCGCCAGAAGAAAACACCGGACTCAGGTTGTATAATCCGAGAACGATGCCCCCGCGTACCGCGCGCGGTAATCGGTGCGCACGTTGACCAGCGCCACCATGCCTTCATCCACTTTCTTCTGCGCCCGCTCCAGCGCCGGGCGAATGTCCTCCGGCTTCGTGACGTATTCGCCGTAACCGCCCAGGGCCTCGCAGATTTTGTCGTAACGCATGTAGCCGAGGTCGCGGCCCGGTTTTTCCCGCTTCGGATCGCCGGTCCAGCCGCCGTTGAGGCTGATGACGATCAGCAACGGGATCTTGTGCCGGATCGCGGTGTCCATCTCCATCGCGTTCATGCCCATGGAGCCATCGCCATGCACCACGATCACCTGCTTGTCCGGGCAGGCCACCTTGGCGCCAACGCCGAACGGCAGGCCGACGCCCATCGTGCCGAACGGACCGGAATTCAAACGATGGCCCGGTGAGAAGGTGGGCATCGTCTGCCGGCCGAAGTTCAACGTCTCCTGCCCGTCCACGCACAGGATGGCGTCGCGGTTGGCGAAATCGCGGACCGCTTCCAGCATGCGGACCGGATGGATGTCGCCATCCTCGGCGTATTTGTTGGCGCCGGCGGCGTTGCGCTTCTGCTGTTCGCCGTCCTGGAGTTTCTGGCGCCAGCCCTTGAAGCGATCGGGAGAAACCTTGCCCTTGATCCGTTCCAGCAACTGACCCAGCACCGCCTTGCAGTCGCCGACGATCGGGATATCGACATACCGCGCCGCCATGGCGATTTCCGCCGAATCGATGTCGATCCGCGCGATGGTGGCATTCGGCCCAAACCGTGGCGGCGAGGCATGGCCGATGATGTAGTTCATCCGCGTGCCAAGCACGATGATGAGATCGGCGTCACGGAACGCCGACGAGCGCATCGCCAGATAGGAATATTCGTGATCGTCCGGCACCACGCCGCGGCCTTGCGGGGTGGTGTAGAAGGGCACGCCCGCCGCCTCGACGAATTGTTGCATTTCCGTCCACGCGCGCGACCAGATCACGCCGGAACCTGACACGATCAGCGGGTTTTCCGCCTTCTGCAACGCGGCGACCAGGGCATCGACCTGACGCGGATCGCCCAGGGGACGCGAATCGACCAGCGGCCGTCCGGCGTAGCTCCAATCGACGAGATTCTCGTCAATTTTTTGGTACAGCATGTCTCCTGGGCAATCGATGTAGACGGGGCCTGGCTTTCCGGTCATCGCCTTTTGCAGGGCAAAGTTAATTTGTTGCGGAATACGTTTGAGGTTGATCAGACGGTCCACGTATTTGCAGCAGCCGCGCATCAGCTCGACCTGATCGATCTCCTGGAACACCTGCCGGCCAAACTGGCTGAGCGGGCTCGATCCTCCAAACGCCACCACCGGACAGCAATCGACCAGCGCGTTGGCCATGCCGGTGATCAGATTGGTCACACCGGGACCGGAGGCCGCCATGCACACGCTTGGCACCTGTTTCAGGCGGCTATAGGCCTGACACGCGAACGCCGCCGCCTGTTCATGGCGGACGTCGATCATGCGAATGCCTTCTTTTATGCACGTGGCCTCGGCCAGCAGCATTGGTCCGCCCATGATGTAGAAAAGATCGGTGATCCCTTCCTTCGCGAGGCATTTGGCGATGATTTCCGAGCCGGTGAGTTCCGCCATCGTTCAGTCTCCTGTTGCAGTCGTCGTTGGGAAAAAATCAGCCAATCGCGCCGCTGGCCTTGAGCGTGCCGACATCGCCCGCGCCAAGGCCGAGCCAGCTTGCCAGCACGTCCTCGTTGTTGGCGCCCAGTAAGGGCGAGGGTTGCACCGCGGGCGGCTGGCCGGAGAAACGCACCGGCCAGGCGACCATCTTGAACGGACCCGCCGTGGGGTGGTCGATCATCGGCATGATGCCGCGATCCTCGAAGGTCTGGTCCTGGCTGAGTTCCATCGTATCGAGCACCGCGCCCGCCGGGATGCCCGCGGCGCCGATGATTTCCATCGCCTCATGCTTCGTATGGCGGCGGGTCCAGACGGAGATCATTTCGTTGACCTCATCCGCCCGCTCCGCCCGTGACGCGGGACTGTCGAAGCGCGCGTCGCCGATCAGTTCGTCGCGGCCGATGACCTTCAGCAGGCGGCGCCAGTGTTCCGGGTTGGCGCGGCTGGTGAAAACGTAAACGTAATCGTTCAGTCCGCCCGGCTTGCAGGGGAAGGTGCCCATCGGCGGATTGGCGCCGGAGACGGAACTGTCCGCGGCCCGTCCCGCCGCCTTGCCGGTGCGGTACTGGGCCGCGAAGGCGATGCGGATGTAGTGCAGCATCGCGTCCTGCATCGCGACCTGCAAATGATCGCCCTGTCCCGTCTCCTTGCGCCGGTACAAGGCGCCCAGGATGGAGACGGCGAGCAACATGCCGGTGCCGGTGTCGCCCAGAGAGGGGCCGGGTTTCAGCGGGCGGCCGTCGCGTTCGCCGGTGATGCTCATCGTGCCGCCGCAGGCCTGCGCGATCATGTCGAAGGCGAGGTTTTTCTCGTAGGGGCTGCCCTCGCCGAAGCCTTTCACCTGACAGTAGATGATCGACGGGTTGATGGCGCGGATGACATCGTGGCCGAGGCCCAGACGCTCGATCGCGCCGGGGGCGAAGTTTTCCACCATCACGTCGGCCTGTTTCGCCAGGTCCTTGACCAGTTGCAGGCCCTTGGGGTCTTTCAGATTGACGGTGATGGATTTCTTGTTGGCGTTGAACAGCAGGAAATAGGGATCGTCGATGCCAGCCTTGCCGCCCAGAGCGCGACCTGGATCGCCGCCGCCGGGATTTTCGACCTTGACCACCTCGGCGCCCAGCCAGGCGAGGGCCTCGGTGCAGGAGGGGCCCGCCTCGAACTGGGTCAGGTCCAGGATGCGGACGCCGCTCAGGCAATTCTGACCGCCGGGCAGGGTATTTCCCGTGGGAGCATCCATGGCGCGTTTCCTCCGTTCCAGATCCGCCGTCAGGGGGCGGTTTTCATCGTCTGAAACGCGAGGCTAGCGTGGATGGGCGCTGGGTGTAAGCCCTGGGCCACGCGTGAGGCGGGGCACGCGTGAGGCGGGGCACGCGCGTCCCGTTACAGGAACACCATCGCCAGATCGAAATGACTGGCCGGGAACGCGGTTGAAAAGCCCGTCAGGCGGCGGCGGCCAGTGCCGCCATGTCCGCCGCCCGTTCCGCCAGCCGCCGCCGCACGGCTTCCAGCGCGGGTCCGGTCAGCACGAGGGCCGCGCACCCGTGCATCTCCCACCGCCGGGCGCCGAAATCCGGGTACAGCGCGATCACGTCCCCGCCCGAGAAAGTGGCCCGGTCTCCCGCGTCCAGATAGGTTTCGGCGGGCAGTCCCTCGGCCAGGATGACATCGTGCCGCGCCAGTTCGACGTGATGGTAGACGACCCGGTCCACTGGCACCTGGGTGATCGTGGCGCCGTTGATCAGCAGTTTCACCGGGATCAGCACGCCGTCGGCATGGACCGCGTGATCGGGGGAAAGCCAAAGATCGCGCAGGGGCACGCCGGGCGCGAAGGCGCCGGCCTGGACACGCACGGGCCAGGCGAGCGCGGGCCGCGGATGCCATGTCAGATCCATCACCCGGCGTCCCACCCAGATCACCCGTCCGGGACCGCCAAGCAGCGTGGGCAGTTCATCGCCCGCCGCCAGGGTCTCGACGCGCTTTTCGCCGTTCGTGGTCTGGATATGGGTGCCTTCCCGGAAGCAGGTCGGCGTCAGGCCACCCACTGAGATCGACTGAATGTCGAGCGCGGAAATGGTGCCCGCCTGCCCGGTCATCAGAAACGCGCCAAACGCGTCGTTGGTCACGGAGGAAGCCCAGTCGCCGGCATCGCCGCCATTCGTCTTGTCGTTGAAGACGCCCATGTTGGTGACGCCGTTATCGAGCGAGAAGTAATCCGCCGCGCCCGCGGTCAGGGCGCGCATGATCGGGGCGAAAACCGGGCCAGGTCCCCGGCCCTGGTACCGGAACATGTCCATGATGGAATAAAACGATGTGCCGCCACTCTGGATCGCGCCCAGTACGGCGATGCGTCCAAGCGCCTCGGAAATTTCGTGCTCGATCGCGCCGATCGCGCCAATGGCGCCGCTGACGGCCTGATTGTTCGGATCGTACGCCATCGTCACGCCGTTGGCGATCGAGTTGATGCCGACGAAACCATCCGTCGCGGTGCTGGTGGGCGTGATCCCGTTCGCCGCGAGCCCCAGTACTTTCATCTGCGCCGTGGGCAGGAAGAACGATCCGTTGCCGGTGGGGTTGGTCACCGGCAGCAGGTTGGGCAGCAGGGATTGCACGGTGCCGTAATTGAAGCCGAAGGCAGTCGTCTGGTTTCTGGCGGCGCCACTGGCGTTCGACATCGCGACCCCGTTCAGGAAGCCATAATCGAAGGTGATGTTGACGGTGACGGTGTTGGCGATGCTGGTGGGAACGTTGGTGGTGAAACCGGTCTGAAAGAAATTGATCGCGGTATTGATCGCGTTTTCGATCTGCAGTGCCGTGCTGGGATCGCCGGAGGTGGCGGTCTTGCCGGTGATGCTGGCGCCAAACGTCGGATTGATGACGAGCGACGCGAAGCTTCCCGCCGAGCCGGTCAACGTGGTGCTCACCGGATCGGGCGCGGCATTGATCAGTCCGGCGGCGGAAGTGAACACGGCCGTTTCCGGTGCGATGCCTGAACCAGCACCCGCGTCAACGCCTGGGCCGGCAATGAAAAATCCTGGATCGATGATGGAAAAATCAGGCATGATCAGACCACCCGCCTGTAGGTCGCCCGCGTTCTCAATCGTTCCGTCCAGCATCAGGCCCGTCTTCATCTGCCGCTCCTTGGAAAAGCCAGCGTATTGTAAT
>JAYVCG010000099.1:0-10726 GCA_043750075.1 Acetobacteraceae bacterium
GACGCCCACCTTTTCAGGCGATGGGCGTAGTTGACGAAACGGTCGAACGAACCAGCGACCAAACGATTGCCAGAACGCTTGACGTCGTTGCGTAACCACGAGGGCCAGAGGCACGTGCGTTGCTGCGTGAGAGGGCAAATAGGACTCCCTTTCTCTTGGCGCAACAGCTAATTCGTCCCGCGGGGGTTTTTTTCGTCCGGGAGTGGGAAGCAAGGAAGGCCGGGGCGCTGCTCCGCGCCCCGCCAGGGGAATGTCCTCTGGACCTCACCCACTGGTGACTCCCATGGATGGGTTCCAAGGGCCCAGCCTTTGGTGGGGGTCCGGGGCGGAGCCCAGGGCTTTCCTGTCCAATCACGGCTCAAGCCATTACCATCCCCACGACCAGGAAAGGATGACCACGCTCATGGCGCGATGGGATCACGGATACGTCACCGATGTCGCCTACACGATCAGCGCCTACCAGGAAACGACTCCGTCCTGGCTCGCCGCCTGCTCGACCCTGCTCGGCTTTCTCCCCACCGACACAGCCAAACCCTTCCGCTACGCCGATCTCGGCTGCGGCAACGGGCTGACCACGCTGCTCACCGCCGCCACCAGCCCGCACGCGGAGGTATGGGGCTTCGACTTCAACCCCGCCCATGTCGAACAGGCCCGCGCCATGGCCGCGCGCTCTGGGCTGACCAACATCCACTTCGAGGAAACCTCGTTCGAGGCGCTTGCCAAAGCGGACGCCGCCGGCGACTTCGACATCATGGTCTCCCACGGCGTGCTGAGCTGGATTTCGCTGGAAAACCGCCGCCATCTGCTCGACATCATCGGACGGCGGCTGCGGCCGGGCGGTCTGGCCTATCTCAGTTACAACACCACCACTGGCTGGTCGGGGATGGAACCTGTCCGCCTGCTCATGCGCCAACTGGCCCAGAGCAGTCAGCGCCGCAGCGATCAGGCGGTGGAGACGGTGTTCGGCGTCCTCGAGCAACTCCGCGCGGGCGGCGCCACGTTCTTCCAGGCGCATCCCGGCCTGCAATCCCGCCTGGACCAGATGAAGAACCAGGATGCCCGCTACATCGCGCACGAATTTCTGAACCGCGACTGGTATCCCGTCATGTTCGCCGAACTGCTGGAGGCGATGGCGGAAACCAGGACCACCTTCATCGGCAGCGCCACGCTGACGGAAAACATCGACGCCGTTTCCGTCCCGCAAGCCCTCCTGCCCCTGCTCGCCGATGTCCGCGATCTGGGCATACGCGAAACGATTCGCGATCTGGCGTCCTCCAAGGCATTCCGGCGCGACCTGTGGCGCAAGGGCGGGGAGCGGATGGCGGCGCCGGAACACACCGCCCACCTCGACGCCCTGACGCTGATCTGGACCGGCAAACCGTCCGAGGACACCGTTACTTTCCCCAGTCCGGTCGGCACCGTGACCGGCCAGCCGGAATTCTACCGTCCCCTGCTGGACGCGATCCGCGCCGGTCCCGTCACGATCGGCGCGCTGCGCGCCCTGCCCGCGCTGCAAGGCCGCCAGATCGGTGAGTTCGTGCAGGCTGCTTCCCTTTTGATCGCCGGCGGCCATGCCCATCCCGGATTGCCCGGCGGCGGCCGGCCGGAGGCGCGCGAGGCCGCCGCCTGCCTCAACGGAGCGATCATCGACCGTATCCGCATGGGGATCGATTTGCAGCGTCTCGCGGCGCCGGTGATCGGCTCCAGCGTGCCGGTCAGCGTGGTGGAGGCGCTGGTGATCGGTCAGTTGCTGGAAGAACCCGCGCGTTCCCGCGCCGCGCTGACCGACGAGGCGCTGAACGCGCTCACCCGCTCGGGCCGGTCATTGCAGAAAGACGGCCAGACACTGACCGATCCCGCCGCGGCCCATGCCCTGGTGAGTGAGGTCGTCCGCGCCGTGGTCGAGGAGCGTCTTCCCCTGCTGCGCGTGCTTGGCGTGGTTGTGTGACGGAAAAGAAGGCGGCGGCTACGGCGTCCGCGCCACCACCTTCGCCTCGATCCGGTCCCAGATCGCCTGTTCGAGATGCACACCGTCGAAACGCGCGATTTCCTGCAATCCGGTCGGCGAGGTCACGTTGATCTCGGTCAGGTAATCGCCGATCACGTCGATGCCGACGAAAATCATGCCTTGCGCGCGCAGCGTCGGGCCGATGGCGGCGCAAATCTCGCGGTCGCGCGCGGTCAGCGGGGATTTTTCCGGCCGCCCGCCGACATGCATGTTGGAGCGCGCCTCCCCGGCGGCGGGCACGCGGTTGACGGCGCCCATCGCCTCCCCGTCCACCAGAATGATGCGCTTGTCGCCCTGGCGCACGGCGGGTTCGTAACGCTGAAACATCAAGGGCTCGCGGGAGCGGGCGAAATGCATCTCCAGCAGCGAGGCGAGGTTCTCGTCATCCGGTTTGATGCGGAACACCCCCGCGCCGCCATTGCCGAACAGCGGCTTGACGATGATGTCCTTGTACTCGGCCCGGAACGACCGGATCGCCTCGATGTCCCAGGTGATCATCGTCGGCGGCATCAGATCGGGGAAATGCGTCACCAGCAGCTTCTCCGGCGCGTTGCGCACCGCCGCCGGATCGTTCACCACCAGCGTGCGCGGCTGGATGTGCTCCAGCAGATGCGTCGCGGTGATGTAGGCCATGTCGAACGGCGGATCCTGGCGCATCAGCACCACGTCCATCGCGCCGAGATCGAGCGGCGTCAGCTCGCCAAACACGTAATGCGCGCCGTGTTCGCGTTTCACCGTCACCGCGCGGGCGCGGGCGAACAGCCGGTCCTCGCGGCGCGCGCCGTGGGGCTGCTTCACGCCCTCGCGCAGCGCCATGTGGCGCACTTCGTAGTGCCACAACGCATGGCCGCGCGTTTGCGCCTCCAGCATCAGGGCGAAGGTGGAATCGCCGTCGATGTTGATGGTCTCCATCGGGTCCATCTGGACCGCGACCTTCAGCGTCCGCGCCATGGTTGTCTCCCCTCGCCTGCTCCGGGGCATCTAGGCCGGGATCGGGGGGGAGGGGAAGGGTTGGGGAAGCCTCAGCACCCTGGGCTTTCTGATCCGTGAGGCTCATGCCCCCGCCCATGCCGCATGGCCGGGCGGGGTCGCAGGACGCTGGATCACCGTTCCAGGCCGGTCACGGAACGTGATGACAAACCTGTCCGCGCGGCGTCCCGCCACAATCCCACCGCGCCTGTCCTGGGCTTGCATGGGCGAGGAGGACCGTGGCGAACGCGAGGACGGGAAGGAGCATGATGCGGAAGGCACGGGGTTTGCTGACGGTCTTCATTGTCGTCTCCTGTCTGGCCGCTGTCTCATCCGGTCCCCTGGCCGCGCCGGTGTCCGTGAGACATCCCGACGATGCCAGCCCTTTCACCCGGAAGCTGTGCCGCGCGGCACAGGCTGGAAACTGTCGCGTGAGGATGGGAGGCGGTCGTGTTGTTGAAATTGACCATCGGAATATGGATGTAATCGCTTTTATCAATTTCTTCCTTGGCGGACTTTCATGCCCATTCAAATGGTGTTGATCGCTGCTGCTTTCCAAGGTATTTTGCAACCAAATTTATTTGAGACTTGTCATTGGCCCACACGAATTTCCTGGCCTGACTCACTATGGTCTTGTTCATCTTCTCGTTCATTCGCAAGTCTTCACGCTTACAGGCCGCATCAATCTTTTCTATTGTCTCTTTATCATAAGCCGCAATGAATACCGTGCTTGAAGAGATCGGTAACATGATGTGTCCTCCTGGTTTGTTGAGGCCATCGGTCATGATGTAAGGACGATCAGAAATTAGCAAGGGGTAGCGTGGGCGATGAAATGTCATCACACCCCAAACCATATTGTTGAGGAAGTTACCTATGCTCTCGTTATCCATCATTCTACGCACAAACATAAGCTGGGCTTGCTGTAGATCGCGCTTTGGGATTGAGATGGAAAACTCTTCTAAACTCTGAGGATCGCCTTGGCGACGTGCTGCTTTCCAATCCAATTTCAAACTCTGCAAGACCGCAGGCAGCCCGTCTGCCACCTTTTTCTTTAATCGCTCAATTGCCTCGGGATTACGAAATAATAGCGTCATGATAAAGCGGGACCACGCATTTTTCAGGTCTATTTTCAGATCAACATTATGCACGACCAGGTGTTGTAGAGCAAGCGCGGCCTTGTCATCTGCTTGCTTTAAAAATTCATTTTCAATGAGATTTCGTACTTCAATATCCAGATCGTTGAAGGAATAAAGGCCGCGTACATACCCCGTGCCCCCAGCAAAAGTTGGCCGCGCTTCGACATCCTTATACCTTCGGCAAAACTCGACGAGGCAGCCATTATCACCAGGATTACCCCATTGCTTCAAGTAAAATTCTGGAATGAAATGATGCTTCTGTCCTTTGTCCATATATGCACACGCTCCTGCCGTCGCACATCAAACCATTCGCGCGACGGTCCATTACCTTTGTCCGCGTCTTATTTCCTCACACCGCGATCGCATACGCCGGCCGCCGCGGATCGGCCCCCGCCCCGATCAGCCCCGTCTTCGGATCGGTCAAAATCACCTCCACCGACCCCGCGAGCCACGTCCAGTCAGCCCACTCCCTGATCTCGTGCCCGCGCGCCGCGAGTTCGTCGCGCGTCGCCTTCCCAATCCGCCCCTCCACCGCCAAACGTCCCGGAAAATAATCGAACGGCGCGAAGGAGGAGGGGAAGGAATACGACGCCACCCGCGGCGCCTCGATCGCGGTTTGCGGGTCCATGCCGAAATGCATGATATTCAGCAGCACCTGCGCCATCGCCTGGATCTGCACGTCCCCGCCCGGCGTGCCGAACGGCATCACGCCGCCGTCCTCCGTCACCAGGATCGCCGGGTTGGGCGTCAGCCGCGGCCGCTTGCCCGGCGCCACCCCCGCCGGATGGGCGGGATCGGGCCTGCTCTGCGAGCCCCTTCCCGAGGGCGAGATCCCCAATCCCGGCACCACCGGCACGTTGCCTGAACCGTCCGAGGGCGTGGCGCTGAACGTGTTGCCCCAGCGATCCACCACGCAGCAATAGGACGTATCCGCCTCGACCCGCGGCAATTCGCGCTCGCTGGCCGCGAACGTCCGGTTCGGCAGGTCGAGCGGGGCGGGCATCGCCCCGAACGCCTGGTCGTCGCGCACCGCGGCCGCGCGCCGCGCGATCGTCTCGGGATCGAGCAGATACTCCACCGGCACGTGGACAAAATTCGGATCGCCAAAATGATATTCCCGGTCGGCGAGGGCGAGGTTGAAACACTCCACGATCCGGTGCAGGTAATCCGCCGAGTTGTGCGCCAGCCCGTCGATGCCGACCTGCTCGATCAGCGCCAGCGCCTGTTGCAGCGCCGGTCCCTGGCACCAGGCGCCGCAGGTCAACAGTTCGTGGCCGCGCCAGGAGCGGCGCAACACCGGCTCGATCGCGGAATGGTATTCCGCCAGATCGTCCATCGACAGGTAGCCGCCCTCCTGTTTCTGAAACCGCACGATCTCCCGCGCGATGTCGCCCTTGTAGAAAGCGTCGTGCGCCGCCTGGAGCCCCTTCATCCGGTCGGGTCCGGCGGCGCGGTCCTGATCGGCGATGAACTGCATCGTCCGTGCCAGATCGCTCTGCACGAATTTCTCGCCCGGCCGCGGCACCCGCCCGTTCGGCAGGAACAGCGCCGTGTTGGACCCCCACCGGCGGTACTCATGCTCATGGGAGCCGATGGAGGTGGCGAGCAGCGGATAGACCGCGAAGCCCTCGGCGGCGAAGCGGATGGCGGGCGCGGCGACATCGGCGAAGCGCATCGTGCCGTGGCGGCGCAGTGCCGTGATCCAGGCGTCGGGCGCCGCGGGCACCACGGTGCGCAGCACGCCGTCGGGGATTTTGCCGCCGTGTTCGCGCATGAACAGATCGGCGGGCAGGGATTTCGGCCACCAGCCGAGGCCGGCGATGCTCTCCACGGAACCGTCCGCGAGGCGCAGCAGGATCGGCGCCACGCCGGCGAAATTGACCAGGTCCGGTTGCAGCACGCCAAGCGCGATGCCCGCGGCACATCCGGCGTCGATGGCGTTGCCGCCCGCCTCCAGGATCGAGAAACCGGCGGCGGCGGCCAGGTAATGACCGGCGGAAATGGCGTGACGGGTGCCGTGGATCGTGGGGCGGTGGCTCATGACGGTATCCCCTGCGTGGTGTCGCGATGAACGGGGATCAGGCTGCACCCGTGCGCGGCGTTCGTCCAGCGCCTCCGCGAGTCCAGACGAGGGTTCAAAAAGCCGGAGCCTTGGCTCCCCTCCCTGGATGGTTTCCAAAGGCGAGCCTTTGGTGGAGGTCCAGGAGGCGAAACCTCCTGGCGGGGTCCGGGGCGGCGCCCCGCGTCTTCCGGTCCCTCTATCCCGGATGACAAACCTGAAACCCGCCCTCCTGAAATCTTCCCGTATGAAGTCTTGGCCATTGATATCCCTGGCCCCTGTTGATATCCCTGGTCCGCGCCCCTCCCTGACCGCCGCGCGGGGTTTCTTTACTGACATTGGAATGAAACGTGTCCCACCCCCGTCTGACGATCATCCTTGGCGCGCCCCGCTCCGGCACGACATGGCTGGGCAAGGTGTTCGACAGCCACTCCAGGGTGTTTTACCGCCATGAGCCCGATCTGGTGGGTGGGCGTGAACGGTTGCCGGAAATTTGCTCCGACGCTCTCACACGGCAGGATATACTGATCGTCCACCGCTTCGTGAAACGATTGATGGACGAACGAAACCTCAAGGCGAGTTGCAGCCTGCCCGTGTTCAGGAAGCATCACGACAGCGGTTTTTCCCATTTCCTCCGCACCGCCGCGATCCTGATACTGAAAACCGCCGGTCAGATCATTCCAAGACATCAGCACAAAAATCTCGCATTGCCTTATTTTCTGGACCAGCCCAGGGATCATAAATCCCATATCGTCATGAAATCCGTCACTTCTCTTGGGCGTGCCAATCTTTTGTTGCACGCGCTACCAAAAGTACGATTCATCTTCATCATTCGCAATCCGCTTGGTGAGGTCGCTTCCCGGCTGCAAGGCATCCGTCTGGGGAAAATGCCGCATCACAACACGAATCCGGCCATCCTCACCCTGCCCGCCGCGGTACGGTTTGGATTGACACCAGACCGCTTCCGGACCTTGCCCCTGGCGGAACAACTCGCCTGGGAATGGGCGCTGATGAACGAGAAAGCCCACACGGACATCGCCGCCTCCCCCCGCGTCCGGATCATTCGCCACACCGATCTCGTCACCCATCCCATCGCCCGGACTCAGGAACTGATGCAATTCGCGGGTCTGGCATGGGAGGAAGGGGTGGCAACGTTCATTCAGCAAAGCACGCAGTTCAAGGGCCGGGAAAATTACTTTCAGGTCATGAGGGACAGCCGGGCGATCACCGGCAAATGGCGTCATGCCCTGACCCAGGACGAACGCCGGCAAATCCAGTCCGTCATGCATGTCACCGCCGCCTGCGGCCAATGGCCCGAGGTGCTGAAATCGCCGCTCTGACCCCCGCCGGTCAACCCTCCGTCAACCTTTCCATGCCCATGCTCCGCGCCACCGTCATCCGCCGGAGTTCTGTCATGGCCGTATCCCCCTCCTTCTCCTCCGGTGCTTACTGGGAGGCGCGTTATCGCGGCGGCGGGGCGTCTGGCGCGGGATCGCCTGGCCGGCTGGCGCGTTTCAAGGCGGCGGTCATCAACCGCTTCATCGCGGAGAACAATGTCCAGAGCCTGATTGACATGGGTTGCGGCGACGCCTCGCAACTCGCGCTGCTGGACACGTCGGCGGCGTATGTGGGGGTGGATGTTTCCCCCACCGCCCTGGCCCGTTGCGCCACGCGCCATCCCACCCGCCGCTTCGTCACGCCGGAGGGCCTGCGTCTTTTGCCCCCGGCCGAACTGACGATCTCGCTCGACGTGCTGTACCATCTGACCGAGGATGAGGTTTTCCTCGACACCATCCGCGCCCTGTTCACCTGGGCCACGCGCTTCGTGGTGATTTACGCGAGCAACGTGGAGGCCGCCTGGCCGGTGCCGCATGTCCGCCACCGCCGCTTCACCGATCACGTCGCGGCCACCGAACCCGCGTGGCGGCTGCTGGCCCACCTGCCCAACCCAACGAGACCTCCTTCGCCGATTTTTTCATCTACGGCCGCCCAGGCGCCGCCTGCACCATCACGGCGCCAGCCGCCTGACTCCAGGGGATGGTTTCCAAAGGCGCGCCTTTGGAAACCATCCATTTTTTGGGGGTCTTCCCGCCCCATCGCGCGCGACCCCACTTTGCACCACCCGCCACCCTGGGCTATCGGTCCGCGCTCATCCATCTCCCAGGGGATTCGCATGCGACGTCTCACACTGCTCATCGCCGCCCTGGCCGGGCTGACCGCCCCGGCGAGCGCCGCGCCTCCCTGCCCCTCGGCCGCGGATCAATCGGCGTACGAGGTTCTGTCATTGCGCCAGCAAATGATCGTGCTCGCGTTTAAATGCAGCCGTCAGGACGATTACAACAAGAATTTCATCATCCGCTTCCAGCCAGTGGTGCAGGCCAACAACCGGGCGGTGCTGGCGTATTTCCGGCGCGCGTATGGCAACGCGGGCCAGGGCCGCATGGACGCCTTCACCACCGAACTGGTGAACATCATGTCGCAGGAAGCCAACCGCCAGGGCACCGAATACTGCGCCCGCGCCGGTTTCCTGGTGAACGAAATGAACGCCCTGCGCACGATGGATGAACTCATCGCCTTCGCCGCGGTGAAAGACATGGCGCCCAATGGCACCAGCATGTGCGCCACCAGCGCCGCCGCCCGCGCCCCGGTCCGCCGCCGGTGAAGCCGTGTCCCTCCGGCGTCTGAACCGCCCGGTTCAGGCCAGCGTTTCTGGTGGCACGAAAGCGCGCCACCGCCCAGGAACGGGGGGCTGGGCGTCGTAGGAGGTGAGCTGGTCGGCGGTCCGGCCCACCAGATCGGCGAAGCGCAGGTCACGGGACAGGAGAAAATCATCCAGTTCCGTGAGGATGCGGCTCAACGCGCCGAAGCCTTCGTGCATGACGATGGACAAAACCTCGACCGCCGAGGCGCCCGCCAGCGCCATGCGCGCCACGTCATGCCCGTCGCGCACGCCGTTGGTGCCCATCAGGGGGAACTCCGGCCCCACCGCGCGGCGGCTGAGAGCGAGGAAGCGGCACACGATCGGCAGCGCCCATCCGCCGCCATAGGCCGCGGACGTGCCGAGGACCGGGGCGAACGTGTCCAGATCGGGCATCATCGCCATGAACCGCCCCATCATGCAGACCGCGTCGGCGCCGCCGTCCCGCGCCGCCGCCGCCAGCGCGGGCAGGTTCGCCGACAGGCCGGTGAGCTTTACCCAGAGCGCCATGCCCTCTGTTGCCTGACGCACCGCCGCCACCAGATCGCGCAACCGGGCGGGGTCGGTTTCCTGAGTGATGGCGCCAGCCGCCGCTTCCGAGGCATGGGGCGCCCCGACATTCAGCTCGAACACCCGCAGCCCGGCTGTGCGGGCCATGCCGGCGATGGCGACGGCGCCCCCGGCTCCGGCGAAGACGATGCTGGCGGCGACGAATTTTCCCTCCCGCGCCGCTTCCCTGTCGAGCGCGGCGATGGACTGGAACCACTCCCCCGTGTCCCGGAATGTCAGGCCGGAGCGGTTGAACAGCGACCGCGCGCCTTCCCTGTGCAGCGTGACATAATCGGCGAGGTCGAGTTGCCGTCCCGCCTCGGGCCGTTCATTGACCGATTTGGCGATCACGCCCGCCGCACCGGCCGCGAGGGCGGCCTTGATCCCGGCTTCCGTCATCACCGGCTCGCCCGAGCCGCAGATCACCGGGTTGGGCAAGATCAGAGACCCGATCCGGGTGGCGAGACGGTCGGACATGGCGTTTCCCTTCGCGGGCCATGGGAGGACGGGCCAGCGGGAGGGTATCGCATCGCGGGACGGGCCAACAGGGCTTCAGCCGGAAATCCGGCCAAAGGGTGGGAGTGAGAACATGGTGAGGATACGCGCCCGGACGATTGAAGATATCACGTCTGCTGGTGAACTTTCCGGACGCGATCAGGGAATGCCCTGTTTTCATCAGCGGATGATACGATTAATTATCAAATCATACCAACTGCCCTTACCTCTGACATGCTGGCCCCCGTTCCGTCATCCTCCGGCCCGGCCACAGGATCTCTCGCGGCACGGTGCTCGCGGGGATGGCCCGGCCATGACGATGGAGTACGAGGTAAGGCATTGCTCAGAAATAACCGCTTCGGTCTACGATTTTTGCGGGCGGCCGATTCCGGCTCGCCCGCATGTCGGCTACGCTTCTGGCATGATCGACGAAAACGCGATCCGCGCGCGGTATGCGGCCATCAAGGACCAATTGGATGAGAGAGGCCGCCGGTTGTTCGTGGCCGCTGAGAAGGCCGCCGCTGGCCACGGTGGAACTGCCGCCGTGTTTCGCGCGACTGGTGTCGCGCGCAGCACGATTATCCGGGGAGCGGAGGATCTCGCGGCGGCTTCCCCCGCGACCTTCCGGGTACGGCGCGAAGGCGGCGGCCGTCCGGCCTTGAATAAAGCCGGAGAGTCCTAAGTAAAGACAGATAGAAAAACAGCGGAGAGAGCGGCGAAGTTTCGCGGGGTATCGTGGAGATGATGGTAAAGCCGCAAGGACAGGTCAACCATCTCAACGGTTTTGGAAACGACTTTGGCGCGGCGGCGGA
>JAYVCG010000100.1:0-7954 GCA_043750075.1 Acetobacteraceae bacterium
GGTGGCGGAATTGGTAGACGCGCAGGTTTCAGGTACCTGTGGCCGTAAGGTCGTGAAAGTTCGAGTCTTTTCCTGGGCACCATGACAAATGAGCACCACGCAGTTCATGCCGAACGGTACCATCCATCTGCACCGGCATGACCTGCCGGAGGGTCTGTCCCTCGGCCCGGCCGTCGCGGTGGATACCGAGACGATGGGCCTCAATCCGCATCGCGACCGGTTGTGCCTCGTGCAGCTTTCGAGCGGCGACGGGCACGCGCATCTGGTGCATCTGGTGCCAGAACGTCTGGGCGGGCGTGGCTTCGACTGTCCTAACCTCAAACGGATGATGGCCGATCCCGGCGTGGTGAAGCTGATGCATTTCGCCCGTTTCGATGTCGCGGTGCTGCAACACAGCCTGGGGATCACGGTCAGTCCGGTGCGCTGCACCAAGATCGCGGCGAAGCTGGTGCGGACGTTCACCGACCGGCACGGCCTCAAGGACCTCTCCAAGGAGCTGGTGGGCGTTGATCTGTCCAAGCAGCAGCAGACCTCCGACTGGGGCGCCGTCGAACTGTCGTCCGAGCAACTCGCCTACGCCGCCTCCGACGTGCTGCATCTGCACGCGTTGTGGGCGAAGCTGGAGGCAGCGCTGATCCGGGAGGAGCGGCTGGAGCTGGCCAAGGCGTGCTTCGCCTTCCTCCCCACCCGCTGCCGCCTCGACCTTCTGGGTTATGAGGATCCGGATATCTTCCACCACTGAGGGCGCGGCCGACGAAGCAAGGGCGTGTGTTCCTTCCACCGCTTCCGCCATTGCTCCCCTCCCTTCGTTCCTTTCTCATCGCCATGTCACGGACGGACAAGGCAGAGTGGCGGGCAACCGTCTCGCTTCCTGTTGGATGCCGCCCAAAGCGCCGTCGCATGGTAGGATTGAGGCATGGACATACCGGAGCACCAGGAACTCGAACACCTCTACCGTCAGGCTTTCGCCGAGTACGGAGCGGTCGCGCTCTGGAACATGAAACCCGTCGAACACCCGACTCCTGGCGCCGCGCTGGCGATCACACAGGCACTGCGTACGCACGGTTCCATGAGCGGACGGCGGCTCGCCGAACGCATCGAACGTCTGTGCCATGCCGCTCGGTAAGCTACAGTCGCATCTGTTGCGTCTGCTCGCCAGCCAGCGAAGCCCAGATAGCCATGTGGCCGGAGGGATCGCCATCAATCGCGATGGCCCGCGCTTTTCCGCTGATATCGACATT
The DNA here is from genome assembly GCA_043750075.1 of Acetobacteraceae bacterium. Taxonomy (GTDB): domain Bacteria; phylum Pseudomonadota; class Alphaproteobacteria; order Acetobacterales; family Acetobacteraceae; genus Rhodopila. Next base: position 1,242 of record JAYVCG010000100.1, read on the forward strand.
TTCCATGATGGCGACGATCGGCTGATCGCCATCGCTGAAAGCGACGCCTCCCTCATCGCCGCGGCCGGTTTCGCGATCACATGGCTGCCCCACCGGGGCACCGGCAAACGCGAGTTGCTGGTGACGGGTCTGGGCGAGCAAACCCGGCTCGAATGGGTGGCGGATGCTGATTTCCGGTTTTTCCCGGCCCAGAAGGATGAGCTGTTTGGGTATGTGCTGCATCCGGCCGATCTGGCGACCAACAAGGCGTCCGCGGCGGCGGACCGGCGCGTGCCGCGCGACATTGTTGATCTGGTCACGATCCATGACAGGATTTTGCCGCTTGGCGCGGTCATCACGGCCGCCGTTGGCCGGTTTCCGGGCATGACGCCCGAGGAAATGCTGGCGGACATCCGCCGCCACGGCACTTTCACGGCGGAGGAGTTTCAGGCGCTCGCGATGGAAAGCCCCATCGATCCCAGGCGGATGCACAAGCGGATCAAGGCCATGCTGGACGCGGCCAGAGACTTCATCGCGCTTTTACCATCCGAAGCGGTCGGGCTTCTCTTTCTCGATGAGACCGGCAAGCCCGTGCAACCCGATCCGGCGGCGCCCGACCACCACCGCCGGCACGCGGGCGCGCGGCGCGGGCACTGGCCGTCTTCCTCGGGGATTGGCACGGCCATGCTGGAGCGGTACGGGACGCCACCGCCGTGAAAGCCATGACATCCCTTCCTCCAGGCCGTCCATGCCCTGGATAACCCCTGGCGTACGCCACACCGGGAACACCATGCCACCCGGTCCACGCCACGATAGCCCTGTGTGCTTGTAATCTTTCGTCAATCTCTCTCGATTGACCCGGCCTGTTACTCTGGCCCATAGACTCCTTCTCACTTCATCTCAGCCCACCACCGGAACCCGCCGTTGAGTCGCGCCCTCGCCCATGCCTCCGAACAGACCGATCCCGCCCTCGCCGTCGCGCGCGCCGTGCTGACGACCGAGGCCGCGGGCCTGCACGCCCTCGCCGCCGCCCTGGGCGCGGAATTTTCCCGCGCGGTGGATTGCCTGGCGCGGGCGAGCGGGCGGATCGTCGTGTCCGGCATGGGCAAATCGGGTCATGTGGCGCGCAAGATCGCCGCCACCCTGGCCTCGACCGGCACGCCCGCGATGTTCGTGCATCCGGCCGAGGCCTCGCATGGCGATCTGGGCATGATCGTGCGCGGCGACGCGGTGCTGGCACTGTCCAATTCGGGGGAGACGGCGGAACTCGCCGACCTCGTGGCCCATGCGCGCCGGTTCGGACTGCCGCTGGTGGCGATCACCGCGCGAGCGGACTCGACTCTGGCGCGGGCGGCCGATGTGGCATTGTTGCTGCCGCCCGCCGCCGAGGCCTGTCCAATGGGCCTTGCTCCCACCACCTCTACCACCATGCAAATGGCTTTGGGGGATGCGCTGGCGGTGGCGCTGCTGACCCAGCGCGGCTTCACCGCGGCGGATTTCCGTGACTTCCATCCCGGCGGACGCCTCGGCGCCCGGCTGCGGCGGGTGCGTGACCTGATGCACACGGGCGATGCCGTGCCCCTCGCCCCGCCGGACATGCCGATGGACCGCGCTTTGGTGCTGATGACCGGGAAACGCTTCGGCTGTCTGGGCGTCACCAGCCCCGAGGGCGCGCTTCTGGGCATCGTCACCGATGGCGATTTGCGCCGCGCCATGGGCCCCGACCTGTTGAACCGCCGTGTGGCCGAGGTGATGACCCGCTCCCCCCGCACCATCGGCCCCGATGCCCTGGCGGCCGAGGCGCTGCACGTGATGAACGCCCGCGACCGCCCGGTGACCGCCCTGTTTGTCGTCGGCCCGGACGATCTGAGGGGGGAAAGGGTAGAGGGGATCCTGCACATTCACGATCTGCTGCGGGCGGGACTCGCATGAGCATGAAGCCCATTCCTCACGCTGTGCCCGCCCCCGGACGCACCGGCGGCTATCTGGCGATCGAGAGCCGGATCCGTGTGCGCCGCCCCCCCTCGCCGGGCGGGCTCATGCGGCGGCGGTGGGTGATCAACGCCACCAAGTTCCTGCTGCCCGCCGGGGCATTGCTGCTGCTGGCCTCGCTGGCGCTGTGGCCGGAGTTCGACCGCGCCTCGGACAAGGCCCGGTTGTCGATGCGCGGATTTGGCGCGACCGTGGACGGGGCCCGCGTGCGCAACGCGCGCTACAACGGCCTGGACCAGCGCGGCCGGCCCTTCACCGTCACCGCCGTCACCGCCTCGCAACGCGATCCGGAGCAGGTGGACCTCAGCCTGCCGGTCGCCGACATGACACTGGAGAACGGCAGTTGGCTGCATCTACGGGCGAACCAGGGCGTGTTCATGCGTAAAGCCGAGCAACTCGATCTGTCCGGAGATGTCGTGCTGTATCGCGACGATGGCACCACCCTGACCACCGCGAGCGCCACGGTGGAGATCAAATCCGGCGCCGCCAGCAGCGCCGAGCCCACCCATGTCGAGGGACCGTTCGGCACCCTGGACGCGGCCGGGTTCATCACGTTGGACAAGGGCGCGGCGATCCAGTTCTGGGGACCGGCGCGGGTCGAACTGAACGGCGTGTCGCCATGAGAGGATGCTTCCGCCACGCCTCTCCGTGGTCCCTGGCGTCGTCCCAGCCCCTGGCATTGCCCTTGGCGCTGGCGTTGTCCATGGCCCTGACCCTGGCGCCGCCCGCCTTGTCCCAGGGCATTGACCTGACCCAGGGCGGGCCGATCCAGATCACCTCCCAGGACGGGATCGAATGGCGCCAGGCGGAGCAGATGGTGATCGCGCGCGGGGATGCGCGGGCCACGCGGGCGGGGGTGACGGTCACGGCGGACCGGCTGATCGCCTGGTATCGCACCCGGAACGGCGCCTCCACCACCCAGACGGCTCCGGTGACGGGCGATACCAGCACCCAGGGTAACGAGGTCTACCGGATGCGCGCCGAGGGCAATGTTCATGTGTTCACCCAGACCGATCAGGCCTGGGGCGATCAGGCGACCTACGATCTGGATCAGGCGGTGCTGGTGATGACCGGCCGCGCCCTGAAACTCACCACGCCAAGCAATACGCTGACCGCGCGCGACACGCTGGAATACTGGTCGCAGAAGCAAATGGCGGTGGCGCGCGGCAACGCGGTGGTGCTGACGAACGACCAGCGGCGGGTGTCGGCGGACACGCTGGTCGCGTATACCACGCCGGCCTCTTCTCCCGCGGCGCCGCCCGCGTCTGCTGCCTCTCCGGCTCCCTCCCCGGCGCGGGCGCCACCGCCTGGCGCGGCGCGTCCATCGGGGGACACCATGGCCGCGATGGCCGGCAAGCTGGAGCGGGTGGAGGCCTATGACAATGTCTCGGTCCGCACCGTCACCGATATCGTCACCGGCGACCGTGGCGTCTACATGCCCGACACCGGCGTTGCCCGTCTGGGCGGCCATGTGCGGATTTCACGCGGGATGAACCAGATCAATGGGTCCGAGGCGGTGGTCAACATGAAAACCGGCATCGCCACCCTGCTGGCCGGCGGCACTGGCCGTGTGACCGGTCTCGTCATGCCCAACGATCCCTCCAACGCCGCTTTGGGCCGGGATGGCCAGCCGCCGCCCCAGGGAGGCAATACGGGAGGCAATACCGGAGGCAATACCGGAGGCAATACCCAGGCCCCTCCCAAGGGAGGCACGCAGGCGGCGGCACCCCCAGGATCGTCGAAACCCGCCGTGAAGGGACCACGGCAAGGCCCCGTGAAGCCGGGGAGCACGCCATGATAACCCGCCCGCCAGAAGTCCGTCCGCCAGAAGTCCGTCCGCCTGAAGCCCGTCTGCCTGAATCCCGTCTGCCTGAAGCTCGTCTGCCAGAAGCCCGCCCGCCTCTGAAAGTCCTGCAAGGCGGCGGCGGCCTGATCGCCCGCGGCGTGGGCAAGACCTACCGGCGCCGGCCGGTGGTGCGGAACGTCTCCATCTCCCTCAACCGGGGCGAGGCGGTCGGCCTTCTGGGGCCCAACGGCGCGGGCAAGACCACGACGTTCTACATGATCGTGGGTCTGGTCAGTCCCGACACCGGCTCCATCCACCTGGACGGCGCCGACATCACCACCCTGCCGATGTACCGCCGCGCCCGTCTGGGCATCGGCTACCTGCCGCAGGAGGCCAGCGTCTTCCGCGGCCTGAACGTCGAGCAGAACATCATGGCGGCGCTGGAGGTGATCGAACCCGACCTCTCCACCCGCCGCCTGATGCTGGACGAGCTGCTGGGGGAATTCGGCATCGGCCATCTGCGCCGCACCCCGGCCCTGGCGCTGTCGGGCGGCGAGCGGCGGCGTGTCGAAATCGCCCGCGCTTTGGCCACCCAGCCCTCCTACATCCTGCTCGATGAGCCGCTGGCGGGCATCGACCCGATCGCGGTCGGGGAAATCCGCGACCTGGTGAAACACCTCAAGGACCGCGGCATCGGCGTGCTGATCACCGACCATAACGTGCGCGAAACGCTGGAGATCATCGACCGTGCCTATATCATGCACGACGGCCAGGTGCTGATGGAAGGCACGCCCAAGGAAGTCGTCGCCAACGAGGACGTGCGGCGCGTCTATCTGGGCGAGCGATTCAGTTTGTGATGTCAGGCATGCAGCGGTTCACCGGCGGACTTGCGAGGAGCCGCGGTAACTTCGGAGGCAGGTTTTGTCAGCAAAGGTAGCATCTGCTGTAAACCCGCGGCAGTCGCTACGGGACGTCCCTCTGTCGCTTCGAGGACAGCAACCATCATTTGAGCGGCGGCAAAGCCGAGCAAAGGCGGGACGGCGTTACCGAAAAGCTGAGTACGCTTCTCTGAAGCTCTTGTCCCTCCTCTTCTGGCCCGTCCGATGACCCAATCCGCCTTTCCCGCCCTGACCCGGCGTCATGGGGCGGCAAGCAGGTCCGTACCATCGGCATGGTCCGCGCCAGAGTGAAGATTGGGATGCGAAACCTGACCTGTGATATGCAACGCCTCGTCTGCCTGGAACGGGTGGCGGAGACCGGTGCGTGAGGCGATACATCCAAGGTGGTTAATGGGCGCCAGAAGGCTGGCGTCCACAGACAAAGCGCGAACAACGGGCGCCGAGCCAGGGCCGTCAGTGCGTTGGAGTGGGGAACACAGCCTCGCTCCGGGTCTGATATACCCCGTTCATACGAAAACCCGAAAAACCGGAGCGGTTCAAAGCCTGCCGGCACGCGCATGGCCCGGCGCCCGTTTTGGACCGCGGCCAACAGGAATGTCACCACAAAGGCACAAAGGTATCCTGTTGCATTCACGAGAAATTCTTTGTGCCTTTGTGGTGTATTTTTCTGTCTTTCCTCCGGCACGGGGCGGACAGGTGCGCGCGAGGATCATACAGCCGCTTCCGGTTACCGGATTTTCGCGTGAGCGGGATATGGCAATGATGACCAAGAAAAATGGGGAAAACCTCTCCAATACCCGCGGTGGTAACTCGGCCACTTTAAGATTTACCCAGAGCCAGACTGTCTGTCTCAAGGCAGAACTCTCAAAATTGTTTTTTAAAAGTAACAAATAGGAATATTTACAAATTTTTGTCTTGATGGTTGCCGGTTGAATGCCGCCATGGCCTGCAACCGGCAACCATTCCAGCCTTCTCCCTCACACCAGATGCGTGAACACCGCGATCCCGTACAGGCAGGCCGCGGCCCCGATCGCCGCCGCCGCGATGCCCAGGGAACGCACGCGGGTGATGACGGAGACGGAGGCGAGGACGATGGAGATTTCCAGCGCCCCCGTGGTGTATTCGTATCCGTGATACGCATGGAACGCGATGTCGCGCGCGTGTTCCTCGCGCGTGGCTTTTTCCCTGAGTTGTTTCATGCCATCGCCGGAGGATGGCTCATCGCGCATCCGCGCATCTTCCGCGCGGGCGACCTTGACGCGTTCCTTCACCTCGGGGTCGTTGCCGGTGGGCAGGCTTTCCAGGATCGCCGCCTGGGCGTTGCGCAGATTGGCCCGCAGGTTTTTCGCCTGGTAGAAATTCCACGTGTCGGACACCGCGATGTGGTGGGTCAGATACGCGGTCTGCGACGATTTGGCGCCGATGCCCGCCAGCGCCAGGCTGGCTGCCAGGAAGGACACCACCACCGCCATCCTTCTGGGCCACGGATCGGTATCGCCATGTTCGTGATGGGCTTCGTGGATCTGTTCGTGCGCGGTCTCGGCCGGATTGACCATCTGACTTTTCCCCCTGGTTGGGCTGGCGCAAGCTATGGCGATTCCCAAAGGGATGCCAACAGGGGGAATGGCAACCGGAAAACAAACCCAGGGGAAGTCCGCCATACCTCCCATTCACGCCTGCAACAGAAAACACCCCCCTGCCCCGTGGCGTATTTTCCTTGACGCGATTCCCGTTCAATGAAAAAAAGACCGTCATCCCCCGGCCGGGCCGGGAAGTGACGAGGGCAGAACCGTACGTCAGTCTTTTAAACAGGCCGGTATCAGATCAGCGAATTTTCCGCGCCGCGATGTCACCCGCCAGGTGATCCAGGACAGGGTATGGATCGTAACGGGCATATGAACCTCTTGAACGGGAGCCCGACGATGCGAACGACCACAAACCTGGCCGCGGCGCTCAGGAACAGTTACGGCGCGATCATGGACTCAAACAGAAATCCGCTTCGCGCATTGCCCCCGGCGCAGCGGTTCCAGACCATGGTTTATCTCTCCGTGATGTGG